>NZ_JBHZAH010000024.1:0-54016 GCF_042754225.1 Rhodococcus sp. NPDC059234 | reverse complement strand
GATAATGAATACACTCACTCCGTAACCACACAAATTATCGTAAACGCTTCAACACCCGGCACAGTGCGTCGAGCGCGCCGGCGAACGCGTGCTCGGGCGGGGTCCCGTAGCCGACCACCACCCCCTCGCGCCGTGCGTCCGCGGTGTCGGGGTGACGGAACGCCGACAGTGCGCCGAGCGCGAGGCCCTCCTCGGCGGCCGCAGCCAGGGCCCGCCGCTCGGTCCCCGGCGGCACCTCGACGACGGCGTGCAGCCCCGCCGCGATCCCGGATATCCGCACGTGCGGTGCCCGCTCGGCGAGGGTCGTCACCAATTGATCTCGGCGCCTGCGGTATCGCGTCCGCATCAGCCGGATCTGGCGGTCGTAGCCGCCGCGGGCCACGAAGTCGGCGAGCGTCAGCTGGTCCGGCCCGCTCACCCATCGCTCCCACACGCCCTTGGCGGCGAGCACCGGGTCGACGAGCCGGTCGGGCAGCACCATCCAGCCCAGCCGCAGTGCCGGGGACAGGCTCTTGCTCACCGACCCGAGGTACGCGACCCGGTCGGGGTCGAGGTCCTGCATCGCACCGACGGGCTGCCGGTCGTAGCGGAACTCTCCGTCGTAGTCGTCCTCGAGGATGGTCCCGCCGGTGTCGCGCGCCCAATCCACCACCGCCGCACGGCGTTCCGGATGCAGCGGACCCCCGATGGGGAACTGGTGAGCGGGCGTGAGCAGTGCACCGGCGACGGCGACCGAGGCGAGCTCGGCGACCCCCGCGCCGTTCTCGTCGACGGGTAGCGGCACGGTGCGCACGCCCGCCGCGGCGAGCTGGTCCCGGTGCACGTGCAGGCCGTACGACTCGACCGCTATCGGCCCGCCGAGCACCGGTCCGAGCAGCGAGATCGCATGTGCGGTGCCCGCGCAGACCACGATGCGGTCCGGGTCGGCGCGGACGCCGCGTGCCCGGGACAGATAGTCCGCCAACGCGTTTCGCAGCTCCGGACGGCCTCGCGGGTCCCCCGGACCGAAGGCGTCGCTCGGCGCCTCGGTCAACGAGCGGCGGGCGGAGGCGAGCCAGGCGGCGCGGGGGAAGGACGCGGCGTCCGGGGACCCGGGCATCAGGTTGTGGAGGGGCCGCGGCGGCGGGTTCGGCCTCGTCGACAGCCCGACCGTCGTGGCCGCGGCGCGCGCCGCCACCCGGGTTCCGGAACCCTGCCGCGCGGTGAGCCATCCCTCGGCGACCAGCTCCGCATAGGCGTCGGCCACCGTGTTGCGGGCGACCCCGAGGTCCGCGGCCAGCGTTCGGGACGGCGGCAGGAGCACCCCGGGGGCGAGCCGGCCGGTGCGCACGTCCTCGCGGAGCGCGGCCGTCAGTGCCGCGCGCACCCCGGACCTGCCGCGAAGGTCCAGGTGCAGATCCAGTCCGAGATTGGCCCACGATGTCACTGCTCGATTGAACCATTTGCAGGGACCATTTACGTCCTACGGTTGCACCATGACGACAACCGAGACCGCACGACGTGTCAACCTCTTCGAAGCCGCCCCCGAGGTCTACAAGGCGATGGTCGCCCTCGACGCCGCCGCGAGGAAGGGCCTCGACCCCGTTCTCGTCGAACTCGTGCTCACCCGCGCCTCGCAGATCAACCACTGCGCCTTCTGCCTCGACATGCACACCCGCGACGCCCGCGCGGCCGGCGTCAGCGAACAGAAGCTCTACCTGCTCAGCGCATGGGAGGAGGCGACCGGGCTGTACTCGGATCGCGAACGCGCGGCCCTGGCGCTGACCGAGGCCGTCACGGTGCTGACCGACGGCTTCGTCCCCGACGAGGTGTACGACCGGGCGGCCGAGCACTTCGGCGACCAGGAGCTGGCACAGCTCATCAGCGTCATCTTCACGATCAACGCCTGGAACCGGATCGCGGTGAGCACCCGCCGCGTCCCGCCCGTCCGCTGAGGGCCCGGGTCCGGCGCGGTGGCGGAGGTGTCACTCCCCGACCGCGCCGGGCGGCCGACCCCAGTCGGCGCGTCAGCCCCTGAGGCCCTCGTAGTAGCCCCGGATGTGGTCGAGGATCCGTCGCTCGGCCAGCGCGGGATCACCCGCGACGACGGCCTCGACCAGCCCGCGGTGCTCGTGCCGCAGCCGGGTGCACGTGCTCGGCCAGCTCGCGACGTCCACCCCTCCGATCACGTACGACTCGATGGACTCGCGAAGTCCCGCCATCATCGCCGCCACCACCTGATTGCCCGCCGCGTCGGCCATCGCGACGTGGAACTGCGCGTCGAGGACCAGGAACTCGTCGGCGGACAGGGCGCCCTCGTCCATCGAGTCCAGCAGCTCGAGCGCCAGATGCAGGTCCGGCGCCGGGCTGCGGACGGCGAGGGTGCGCATCACCTCCGACTCGAGCACCATTCGGGTCTGCACCACGTCGGACACCGGGAACCCTTGCGCGGCAACCTGCATCCGCATCAGCATCGCCATGCCACCGGTCGGGCGGGCGACGATCATCGCGCCCGCGTTCGGGCCGGACCCCGTCTGCGCCTTCAACAGTCCCAGCGCCTCCATGACCCGCAGGGCCTCGCGCACCGAGGACCGTCCGACCCCCAGGTCCCCGGCGAGCACTCGCTCGCCGGGCAGTCGCTGGCCGGGCCGGACCTCGCCCGAGACCAGCATCTGCTCGAGCCGGCTCAGCACCTGCTCCCACGCGCGGGGGCCGGACTGCGACGACGACTCTTCAGACATGGCACGAGAGCCTATAGTCGCCCGCTCACGGCAGCATCCAGCCCAGCACCGGCGTGGACTGCAGGTAGACCAGGGTGCACAGGATCAGCAGCATGCCGAGGCTGTAGCCGATCACCTTGCGCAGCAGGATCGACTCGCTGCCCGCCAGCCCGACCGCCGTCGCCGCAATGGTCAGGTTCTGCGGGCTGACCAGCTTGCCGACCACACCACCGGAGGTGTTGGCCGCGACCAGCAGCGTGGGATCGATGCCCGCGGTCTGTCCGGCGGTCTGCTGCAGCTTCGCGAACAGCGCGTTCGCGGAGGTGTCCGAACCGGTGACCGCCGTCCCGAGCCAGCCGAGGATCGGGGAGAAGAACGCGAAGATCGCGCCCGTGCCGGCCAGCCAGGTGCCGATCGCCACGGTCTGGCCGGACTGGTTCATCACGTAGCTCAGGCCGAGCACGGTCGCGACGGTGGCGATGGACAACCGCATCTTCACCAGCGTGCGCCCGAAGGTGAGCGCCGCGAGACGACCGCTCATCGAGAACCGGCCACCGCTGGTCCAGGTCGCGTACACGAGGGTGACGACGATGCCGCAGATGAGCAGCAGGGTGCCGGGGTTGGAGAGCCAGGAGAACGTGTACACCGCGCTCGACGACGGGGTCCCGGTGCCGGTGAGCAGGTTGCCGTACAGCCCGGGCCACTGCACCTTGCGGTCGGTACCGGAGAGCCACGCGGGCAGGTCGAACCCGACGGTCCACAGCTTGGCGACGCCGAACACCACGATGACCAGCAGGTACGGGAACAACGCCAGGAACACCCGGCCCGCGCCGAGCTCCTCCGGCTCGACCTGTGAACGCTGCTCGTCCGGAGTGGTCGGCGCCCAGACGCGGAGCATGAGCACGGCGGCGGCGAGGCCGGCCAGCGAGGCGACCACGTCGGTGAGCTCGTAGGAGAAGTGGCTCGAGCACCAGAACTGGGTGAACGCGAAAACGACGCCGGTGACCAGGGCGATCGGCCAGACCTGCCGGAACCCGCGGCGCCCGTCGACCAGGAACAGCAGCAGCAGCGGCACGAACAGGGCGAGCACCGGCGTCTGCCTACCGACGACGGCGGCGATCTCGGTCGCCGGGATTCCCGTCAGGCTGCCCGCGGTGGTGATCGGAATTGCCATGGCGCCGAACGCAACCGGTGCGGTGTTGGCGACGAGCACGGTGACGGCGGCGCGCACGGGCGGCATGCCGAGCGCGATGAGCATGGCGCCCGTGATCGCGACGGGCGCGCCGAACCCGGCGAGCGCCTCGAGCATGCCGCCGAAGCAGAACGCGATGAGCATCGCCTGCACCCGCATGTCGCCGCGGCCGATCGAGTTGAACACCCGGCGCAGGTCCTCGAAGCGGCCGCTGACCACGGTCAGCTCGTAGAACCAGATGGCGGTGACCACGATCCACATCACCGGGAACAGGCCGAACGCGATGCCCTGGGCGGCCGACAGAGCGGCGAGCGTGACCGGCATGGCGAACCCGACGGTCGCAACCACCACCGCGACCGCGAGCGCGCCGAGGCCCGCGTACCAGGCCTTGAGTTTGCAGCCCGCGAGCAGGACGAAGAACGTCAACAGCGGGGTGAGGCCGACCAACGCGGAGATCGTCAGGTTGTGCGCGACGGCGTCGGTAGCCGGGGTGAAGGTCACCGCGAGCAGCTCGGTTGCCACATGTAACTCCTGTGATTGCGCCGCTGGTCGCGGCGGTCTGGACGACCTGTGTGTGGTCAGACCACAGCAAGGTACACCATGACCGGGGTCACAATCGAGACCTGACCCGAGATCCGGGCGGATCTTGCGAAATCGCGCTGACCGTGGGTTACTGTGGTCAGACCACAACGACGATTGCGGAGACACCATGCGAATCGCGCTGTTCGCCACCTGCCTCGGGGACACGATGTTCCCGGAGGCCGCCAAGGCCACCGCCCTGCTCCTGACCCGGCTCGGCCACGAGGTCGTGTTCCCGCCGGGCCAGACCTGCTGCGGCCAGATGCACGTCAACACCGGCTACCAGCCGGACGCGCTGCCGCTGGTCGCCAACTACGCCGACGAGTTCGGCGACTCCTCCTTCGACGCGATCGTCGCGCCGTCCGGCTCCTGCGTCGGCTCCGTGCGGCACCAGCACGAGATCGTCGCCTCCCGCTACGGCACCCCCGCGCTGTGCGATCGGGTCGAGACGGTCAAGGCAAAGACCTACGAGCTCTCCGAACTGCTCGTCGACGTCCTCGGCGTCACCGACGTCGGCGCCTGGTACCCGCACCGCGTCACCTACCACCCCACCTGCCACTCGCTGCGGATGCTGCGGGTGGGAGACAAGCCGCTGCGGCTGCTGCGAGCGGTCCGCGACATCGACCTCGTCGAACTGCCGGAGGCCGACTCCTGCTGCGGGTTCGGCGGCACCTTCGCGATCAAGAACGCCGAGACCTCCACGGCGATGCTCGCCGACAAGATCCGCAACGTCGTCGACACCGGAGCCGAATCCCTGTGCGCCAGTGACTCGTCCTGCCTCATGCACATCGGCGGCGGCATGTCCCGGCTGCAGACGGGCACCCGGACGGTCCACCTCGCCGAGATCCTGGCGTCCACCGAGTCGACGGTCGGAGCCCGCTCGTGAGCCGCGTCGCCCTGGGCCTGCCCGCCGTCCCGCCGCGCGCGCCCCAGGGGGTCGGGTTCCTGCGCGGGACCGAGACGTTCCCGCGGGCCGCGCACCACGAACTCGCCAACGCCCAGCTGCGCCGCAACATCGGCAAGGCCACGCACACCATCCGCGCCAAGCGGCTCCACGTGACCGGCGAGCTGCCGGACTGGGAACAGTTGCGCGACAGCGGGTCCGCGATCAAGTCCGACGCGATGAACCGGCTGCCCGAGCTGCTCGAACAGCTCGAGGCGGCCGTCACCGCGCGCGGCGGGGTCGTACACTGGGCCGCGGACGCGACCGAGGCCAACGCGATCGTCACCGACCTGATCCGCGCCACCGGGTCCACCGAGGTCATCAAGGTCAAGTCGATGGCAACCCAGGAGATCGAACTCAACGAACACCTCGAGACCCAGGGCATCACCGCCTACGAGACCGACCTCGCCGAGCTGATCGTCCAGCTCGGCCACGACAAGCCCTCGCACATCCTGGTGCCCGCGATCCACCGCAACCGGTCCGAGATCCGCGAGATCTTCCTCCGCGAGATGTCCGGCGTCGACCCGCAGCTCGACGACAACCCCGCCCACCTCGCGGCCGCGGCCCGAAAGTTCCTGCGGCACAAGTTCATGACCGTTCCGGTCGCGGTGTCGGGCGCGAACTTCGGGATCGCCGAGACCGGCACCCTCGGTGTCGTCGAGTCCGAGGGCAACGGCCGCATGTGCCTGACGCTGCCGCAGACGCTGATCACGGTGATGGGTATCGAGAAGGTGCTCCCCCGGTTCGCCGACCTCGAGGTGTTCCTGCAGCTGCTGCCCCGCTCGTCGACCGGCGAGCGGATGAATCCGTACACCTCGATGTGGACGGGCGTCACCCCGGGCGACGGACCGCAGTCGTTCCACCTGGTGCTGCTCGACAACGGCCGCACGGCCGCGCTCGCCGACGAGATCGGCCGGCAGGCGCTGCACTGCATCCGCTGCTCGGCCTGCCTGAACGTGTGCCCGGTGTACGAGCGCACCGGCGGGCACGCCTACGGCTCCACCTATCCCGGGCCGATCGGCGCGGTGCTCACCCCGCAGCTGGCGGGCATGGACGCCCCCGACGACCCCAACGCCACCCTGCCGTTCGCGTCCAGCCTGTGCGGGGCCTGCTTCGACGCGTGCCCGGTCAAGATCGACATCCCGTCCCTGCTGGTCGAACTGCGGCACCAGAAGGTGGAGAAGGCCGGGCTGACGGCGGAGCGGGCGGCGATGAAGGCGGCGTCCGTCGCGATGTCCTCCGCCCGCCGATTCACGCTGGCGCAGAAGGCCGCCGGGCTCGGCCGCCTCGTCGCCGGCCGGAAGGGGAAGATCGAGGTCCTGCCGCCGCCGCTCAACGGGTGGACCGCCGCCCGGGACATCCCGGCGCCGCCGAAGCAGACCTTCCGCCAGTGGTGGGACTCCGAGGAAGGGCGCGCCACGATCGCCACCGCGAGTTCGAACCCACAGCCCGAGAGGCCGGAGGAGGACCGATGAGTGCACGGGAGACGATCCTGGGCCGCATCCGCGACGCCCAGACCCTGGCCCCTCCGGCGCCGCAACCGATTCCGCGTGAGTACCGGACCGGCCGCGACCTGCCCGACGACGAGCGGGTCGAGCTGCTGGTCGACCGGCTCGTCGACTACAAGGCCCACGTGCACCGGTGCTCGGCCGCCGAGCTGCCCGGCACGATCGCGCGGGTCCTGGACGGGATCGGCGCCCGCACCGCGGGAGTTCCTGCCGGACTGAACGATTCGTGGACATCGGTTTTCGGCGGCGACGTCGTCGTGGACTCGTCCGACGTCCCGGCCCCCGAGCTGTCGCGGCTGGACGCGGTGGTGACGGCGTCGACCGTCACCTGCGCGGAGACCGGCACCATCTTCCTCGACGGCGGCGCCGACCAGGGCCGGCGGGCGCTGACCCTGGTCCCGGACACCCACGTGTGCGTGGTGCCGCTGGACACGATCGAGGTGGGGGTGCCCGAGTCGCTGGCCCGGCTGGTCCCGCAGCGGCCGACCACGATGATCAGCGGGCCGTCGGCGACATCCGACATCGAGCTGGAGCGGGTCGAGGGCGTGCACGGCCCCCGCAACCTGCACGTCGTGATCGTCGACCAGGCGGTCGGCGGCGGCCACCTACCCTGACGTCCAACCCGAGAGCGGGGCCCGTGAAAGTCCAGGCACGACAGCCTCGTAGCCTTCCGGTGGCCGAAGCCTGGCGCTGGCAAATGCATGCGCAGTGCCGGTTCTTCGGCAGCGAACTGTTCTTCGCCCCGGACGGTGAGCGACACGGCGCCCGGGTCAGGCGGGAACGCCAGGCCAAACAGGTCTGTATGACGTGTTCTGTGCGGATCGAGTGCCGCGGCTTCGCCTTCGACGGCGCCGAGATGCACGGGGTGTGGGGTGCGATGTCGGAACTGGAGCTTCGTCGTAGCCTCGGGCAGCACTCGCCGGGGCCGACCGAATCGTCCGTGTGATGCGGATTCGGCGGCTCGTGGGCGAGATGACCTGACCGCGTGAGGGCCGGGCGTACACACCTCGGACCTAGCCGGGTCACCAACCCGAGCGGCTTCGATCACGCCGCGGCGAGTTCGTCGAACGGCCTTGAAGTGCAACGCCATACGGGGGTGACGCGAAACCGTCCCCTCGTCGTCCGCGTCGATCAGAGCGGTCGACGAAAAGTTGCATACGAGCACAATTCGGATGAATCGGGAGTTACTTCCCGATTCATCGACAGGCCATCCCGCGGCCATCTGTCGGTGTCGTCACGGACCTACGGTCCTCGCATCCCTGACCACCACATGGAGGTATCGCGCGTGACTTCATCACCGCTCAATCGCCGCACTTTCCTTGGGCGCACTGCCCTCACCGGGCTCGGGATCGGGCTCGCGGGCAGCGTCGACACCCTGTTCCGGCCCGCGCTCGCGTACGCGGCCCCCGGCCAGGCGATCGGTTACGGTCCGCTCGTTCCCGACCCCGACAAGATCCTCTCGCTGCCCGCCGGATTCTCCTACACGGTCGTCTCCCGTTCCGGCGAGACCAAGCTCGACGACGGATCCCCGGTCCCGAGCGATCCCGACGCGATCGGCGTGTTCGCGAACCGCAACGGGTCCACGCTCGTCACCAACCACGAGGTCGGCAGCAACGAACCCTTCGGCGTCCCGGTGGTCGACGGGCTCACCTACGATCCCGGTGCGCGCGGCGGCACCACCACGACCACGATCGGCCCGAACGGGGACCGCCAGGGCCAATACGTCAGCGTGGCAGGCACGGTGAACAACTGCGCGGGCGGCGTCACCCCCTGGGGCACCTGGCTCACCTGCGAGGAAACCGAGGTCCGCGCCGGGTCGAACGGCTTCACCCGCGACCACGGCTACGTCTTCGAGGTCGACCCGGCGAGCCAGGCCGCGAACACCGGGAAGAGCCCGATTCCGCTGAAGTTCCTCGGCCGGTACCCGCACGAGGCGGTCGCGGTCGACCCGAGGTCGAACGCCATCTACCTCACCGAGGACGCGGGCAGCCCCAACGGCCTGTACTACCGCTGGACACCGCCGACGGGCTTCCGTGGGGGTCCGGGTGCGTTGCACGCGCTCGCCCAGTCGCCTGGCGGGGACACCGCCGGCACCCTCCAGGCGATGAAGTGCTTCTCGGGCGGTGTCCACGTGCCGGACCTGGCGCAGGCCAAGGAGCCGGGCATCCGATACACCGTGCAGTGGGTCGACGTCCCCGACCGCGACGCGAAATCCAAGTCGGTGCGCAAGCAGTTCACGAACGACCAGGTGACCCGCAGTCGCAAGCTCGAGGGGCAGTGGTGGGGCGACGGCGGCGTCTACTTCGTCGCCAGCTTCGCCCGGACCAGCGACGGCAGCGTCGCCGAACACGACGGTCAGGTGTGGTTCTACGATCCGGCTACCGAAACCGCCGAGCTGAAGACCCTCTTCGGCGTGAACCCGGACCCGGCCGCCGACACCGGTAACTACGACGGTCCCGACAACATCACCGTCTCGCCGCACGGTGGCGTGATCCTCGCCGAGGACGGCGAGGGAATCAGCCACCTCATCGGGGTGGCGGACAAGGGCGATCCGTTCCCGATCGCCCGAAACGAACTGAACGACAGCGAGTTCTGCGGTCCCGCGTTCAGCGCCGACGGGAAGACGCTGTTCGCGAACATCCAGACGCCGGGACTGACGCTCGCGATCCGGGGGCCGTGGCGGCGCCCGACGAACCTGCCGTTCGGCTCGTCCGCCGGGTCCTGACTTCCTTGGCGCGTGGGGTCGGCATTGGCGATGCCGACGCCAGGCGCGAGGGACCGCATCGCGGATCGCGTTACCGGCGAAGCACTTTGACGCGCTGTGAGTGATTTTCACCCCGGTTGGGGTGAAAATCACTCACAGGCTGCGGAGCCACGGTCAGCGGAGGGTGACCTGGCGTCCGCGCAGTCCGTCGCGGCTGCGCCGCTCGTCGGAGGTCAGCGGCGCGTCGACCGCGAGGGCCTGGACCAGACGCTCGCCGAGCTCGGCGGTCGCGGCCGCCCACTCCTGGGCGTGCTTCTCGGGGTCGAGGTCGAACACCGGCACCAGCAGGCCGTGGGTGCGGAACGAGCCCGCGTAGCGCGACCCCTCCCCCAGGTGCAGACCGCCGGCCGCGTGCACGCGGGCCAGCGCGAGCATCAGCTCGTCCTCGTCCTCGGGACGCACCCAGCGCAGGTGCGCCTTCTCGCCGGCGTCCACCCACCAGGCCGCGACGACGCCCTCCGCGTCGAGTCGCGCGGACGGCATGATCACCGAGTTGGCCTGCTCGACCGTCGCGGCGACCTCCGGCGCGGGCGTGACGCCCTCCGGGATCCACCAGTTGAAGTCCTGGTGCACGGTGATCTCGAGCTGCGCGGACGCGTCGATCACGTCGACGAGCCGGGCGCCGTCGGCGGCCTCGGCGGCCGTCAGCGACTGCCCGGGCTCGGCGGAGACGGCCCAGTTCACGGCGGCGGCGAGGTCGGCGGACAGGTCCGTCGACGGGGCCTGCACCTGCAGGCCGACGAAGCCGGTGGCCGCGTCGGTCTCGGCACGGACCAGCGCCGCGACCGCGCCGGGCAGCACGGTGGCGGCGACCACCGGACGGTCGCCGGCGCCGGTCAGCGGCAGCGGCGCCGTCGCGGACGGGACGAACTCGCGCAGCGCGACGATGTCGCACTCGGCCGCGAGGCCCTCGAACGGCCGGGGCAGCACGGTCGCCGCCGCGGTGTCCTGGGCGGCACGCCGCTCGGCGAGCTTGGCCGCGCGGTTGCTTCCGGGCTTGGGACCACTGTTTCTTTTGCTCTTACCCACGACCGGAAAACCTACACGCACCGACTAGACGGCGAGCCATTCCTTGGTCCGGCCCGGGTGATTGGTGGCGATCCAGCCCACCCCGAGGTCGCGGCACAGCTCCACGTCCGCGCGATCGTCGACCGTCCAGCAGTAGGTGGCCCGACCGGACGCCGCCGCCCGATCCACCACCTCGGGGTGCTCGCGCAGCGTCTTGATCGACGGCCCGACCGCCGTGGCTCCGACCGTCGTCGCCGCGCCGCCGCCGAGGTACCGCGACGACTCGCCGAGCAGCACCGTCGGCAGCAGCGGCGCCGACCGCCGGATCCGCCACACCGCGGTCGCCGAGAACGACATGACGACCGCGCGCGAGTGGTCGGCCGAGGCGGGCGCGGACAGCCCGAAACGCGCCAGCTCGGCGAGCACCTTGCTCTCGACCAGCCCGCCGTAGCGCACCGGGTGCTTGGTCTCGATGAACAGCTTCGTCGGGCGGGCGGTGAAGCCGAGCACCAGCGTGATCAGCTCGGCGAGGGTGAGCACCGGCTCGCCGTTGCCGCCGAAGTCGAGCTCGCTCAGGTGCTGCAGCGTCATCTCGCTGACCACCCCGGACCCGGAGGACGTGCGGTCCACGGTGCGGTCGTGCACGCACACCAGGTGCCCGTCCCTGGTGAGCCGGACGTCGCACTCGAGCCCGTCGGCGCCCTGCTCGAGGGCCAGCTCGTACGCCGCGAGGGTGTGCTCCGGCAGCGCGGCGGACGCGCCGCGGTGCGCGACGACCAGCGGTCCGCGACGGTCGGGGCTCACGGCGCGACCACCCACCTGGTCAGCTCCCGCGGACGACCGGCGAGTCCGAGACCGTCGACGCGGCGCATCACCGCCAGGGTCAGCCCGGCTACGGTCGCCGCGACCAGATCGGTCAGCGCGGCGATCAGCACCGCGTTGGCACGCGCCTGCAGCGAGTCGTGCGAACGCAGCGCCAGGTTCAGCACCAACAGCGCGCCACCGACCACCCACGTCGCCCACCACAACCGAATCAGGTTGCGCGTCTTGGCATCCGACTCGCCCAGTTCCGCGAGGTACAAACCCGGCAGCACCAGGTTCACCACCGGGACGAGGCAGCCGAGGATCAACTCGGCGGGCCGACGGGGGTCGGTTCGCCCGGTGCGCGCGAACGCCGCCGCGCGCGCCCCGACCAGCCAGGACGCGGACGCCGCGGCGGCGCAGACCGCGACGACCGGGGCCATCACCCCGGCCGTGGAGACCAGCGCGTCCGAGACGGCGAGCACGGTCGGCGAGATGAGGCTGGTGCGGTTGCGCACCAGCAGCGCGTACCGGATCAGTTCGGCAAGGGCACCGACCGCGAACAGCACCGCCGTCGCCACGAGCAGGGTGGGCGCGAGTTCGGCGAGCCGTTCGGTCCTGCTGCTCGCCGGTTCACCGTCCGCCTCCGGCGGTGGGTCGAGCAGCCCCCAGCGCGGCATCTCCCGGTAGGACGGCGTGGGCGACGGGCCGGGGGCGCCGCGCCCGGCCGACACGATCCGCCCGCCGGGCCGACGGGCGACCCAGCGGAAGTTCCGGCGCGACCGTGGTTCGGGCCGGGACGGGTCGGTCGGGGACAGCAGCACCCCGTGGCAGCCGGGGCACCATTGGCCGGGCGCGGTGCGCACCGGCCAACTCGCGCCGCACCGGGCACACATCTGCACGGCCGCCATCTAGTAGATCTTCGCCGTCACGCCGGGAGCGGCGGTCAGCGGCAGGCCCGACTGTTGCCAGGCCACCATGCCGCCGCTGACCATCACCGCCTCGAAGCCGATCCGGTTCAGGTACTCGACGACGGTGACCGACCGTCCACCGGACCGGCAGATCACGTACACCTGGGCGTCGATGTCGATCTCGTCGAGCCGGGCCGGCACGTCGACCATCGGGACGTGCCGGGCCCCGGGCGCATGCCCGAGGTCCCACTCGTCGTCCTCACGGATGTCCAGCAGAATCACCGACCCGTCCAGGTCGGCGGGTACGTCCCCGACCGGCACCGACGGCACGTCACCGAAGCTCACGCCTCGATACTGTCACGTTCGCCGCCGACCCGTCACCGGTCGCCGGTCGGCGATCCCCAACCCGCATTCCACAGGCTGGGGAAACTCGGTCCGGGGGTTATCCACAGGCCAGGGCCGGACGAATCCCAGCACTTGTGACGTGGACCACAAGTTGTTCACCGAGTTATCCACAGTATCCACAACGTTGTCCACAGATAGTGCACAACGCTACGTCCACTGCTGTGAGCTCGCCGATAGGGCACCATTGGCGGTCATGGAGCTGAGAATCTTCACCGAACCGCAGCAGGGCGCGACCTACGACCAGCTGCTGCGCGTCGCACAGTCCGCCGAACAGCTCGGGTACGGGGCGTTCTTCCGCTCCGACCACTACCTCGCGATGAACACCGCGGGCCTGCCCGGGCCCACCGACGCCTGGATCACCCTCGCCGGCCTCGCCCGCGAGACGTCGACGATCCGGCTCGGCACCCTGGTGACCTCCGCGACATTCCGCTACCCCGGCCCACTGGCCATTGCGGTCGCCCAGGTCGACGCCATGAGCGGCGGCCGCGTCGAGTTCGGCCTCGGCGCCGGCTGGTACGAGGAGGAGCACCTCGCCTACGGCATCCCCTTCCCTTCGGTCAAGGAACGATTCGACCGGCTCGAGGAGTCCCTCGCGGTGATCACCGGGATGTGGAAGACGCCCGTCGGCGAGAGCTTCTCCTACGACGGCGCCCACCACCGGGTGGTGGACTCCCCGGCGCTGCCCAAGCCGCACCAGCACGCGGGGCCGCCGATCGTGATGGGCGGCATGGGCAAGCGGCGGACCCCGGAGCTGACGGCCCGCTACGCCGACGAGTTCAACCTTCCGTTCGCCTCGCCCGAGGACACCGCGGTGCAGTTCGACCGGGTGCGCGCCGCCTGCCTGGCGATCGATCGTGACCCCGCCGAGCTGATCTACTCGAACGCCCTGGTGCTGTGCTGCGGCCGCACCGAGGCCGAGATCGCCTCCCGCGCAGGGCGGATCGGTCGCGAGGTGGACGAGCTGCGTGCCAACGGCGCCGCCGGCTCCCCCGCCGAACTGGTCGACAAGATCGGCCGCTACAGCGAACTCGGGACGACCCGGATCTACCTTCAGACCCTCGACCTCGACGACCTCGACCACCTGGAACTGGTGGCCTCGGAGGTCATGCCACAACTGAGCTGACCGCGGGGGTGGTCGCGGGGGGCCCTCGACCTACCTCGCGGGCGCGGTGCCCAGGAACTCGGCCAGCTCCCGCGACCACTGCCCGTCGCGCCTGCGATTCAGCAGTGCCCGCGCCGAGGCGACCACGGCCGCGGCCGCCATCATCGCCGACGTCCAGGCGAACAGGCCGACGACCACCGCGGACGTCGCGGCGGCGGAGGCGGTGATCGGCGCCGCGGCCTTGTCGCCGTGCGCGTCCACCCAGATCTGCACCTGGGTGCCCGCGGGCGCGTCCCGGTCCACGCGGACGTCGCCGCGCCGGCTCTCGTGGCCCCACGACCAGGTCGCGGGCGCGGTCTCGACGGGTACCGCCACGTAGTCGGTCGGGGCGGACGCGCTCGCCGCCGCGCCGACGGTGGTCGCGGTGACCATGCTGTACTCACGGGCCTGGGCCCGGGCCAGATCGCGTTGGCTCTCGCCGGACCGGCCGCCGAGCCACACCGCGACCGGGATCAGCACGATCGCGAGGACCAGCAGACCCACGACCAGCAGTGCCTCGACACGGTCCGACCGCCGCAGCAGCGGATCGGCACGCGGTCGCAGCGACCGCCGCAGCAGTGCCGTGTGCCCGTGCATCTCTCGCCACATCCGCATTCGCCCCTCACCCGACGCAGGTCCTCCACCCCCAGGTTCGTCCGCGCGGGGGTCGAGATCAAGCCCCTGCGGCCACCGTCACAGCCCGGACGGCGGCAGCGTCACTGGGGCGGCAGCACGTCCGTCTGCGCGGGCACCTCGTCTTGCGGGAGGAGACCGACCGGACAGCTGACCCCGGTCGCGTGCACCGGGCAGTATCCGCCGGGGTTCTTGGCCAGGTACTGCTGGTGGTAGTCCTCGGCGTAGTAGAAGGTGCCTAGCGGGGCGATCTCGGTGGTGACGGCGCCGTACCCGGCCTCGGTCAGTCGCGCGCCGAAGGCCTCGGCGGTGGACCGGGCGGTGGCGACCTGCGCGTCGTCGGTGGTGTAGATCGCCGAACGGTACTGCGTGCCCTGGTCGTTGCCCTGCCGCATGCCCTGCGTCGGGTCATGGTTCTCCCAGAACTGTTGCAGCACACCGGCGTAGGGGATCACCTTCGGATCGAACACCACCAGCACGACCTCGGTGTGCCCGGTGCGACCCGAGCACACCTCCTCGTAGGTGGGGTTCGGCGTGAAGCCGCCGGCGTAGCCCACCGCGGTGCTGTACACGCCGGGGAGCTGCCAGTACTCCTTCTCCGCACCCCAGAAGCAGCCCATCCCGACCACGGCGGTCTGCATGCCGTCGGGGAAGGGCGGGGTCAGCGGGTGTCCGTTGACGTAGTGGGCCGGGGGCACCGGCATGGCCCCGGCGCGCCCGGGCAGGGCCTGTTCGGCGTCGATCAGGGTGGACTTCGCGGATGCGCGGCCGAGGATCTCGTCGTACCAGGACATGCCCCGATGCTACGCGCGGCCGGTGACCTCGACCGCTGCCTCGCGGTCGGCGGCCGACCTGCCCATCCGCGCGGACCTCGCCGAGATCCACCGTCCGGCCGGGACCTCCACCGCCCGGTAGAGCAGTTCCGCGGCCACCGCGGTGACGGCGAGGAACACTCCGATCGCGGCGGTCTTGCCGACGTAGCCGACGGTCAACTCGTACGTCCGGTACAGGATCAGCGTGTGCAGCAGGTAGATGGCGTAGCTGCGGGTCGCCAGCCAGCGCACGAGCGGCCACCCGGACACCGGGCCGTCGTAGCGGGCCAGCAGCAGAACCGCACCGGCGACCACCACCATCGTCCACATGTAGCGGTCCCCGGCCCAGTAGGCGCGGACGTCGGTCGCCAGGCGCACCACCTCCGCCTGGGCGATGCCGGCCACCACCACCCAGCGCCAATCGGCGAGGCGAGCCCACCCGAGATAGATGATCTGTCCGAGGAACACCGCCGGCAGCGTCGCGGCGACCTTGCTGAGCATCGGAACCGAGAACGGCATCGGGACGAAGCGGTTGTAGAGCAGGATCGCCGCGCACAGCGCCGCGCCTGCGATCGGCACGGCGATCGGCGTGGTGCGCAGCAACGGGCGGGCCGAGACGCAGTACAGGTAGAACACCACCTGCACCACCAGGGTCCAGGTCACCCCCAGCACCGCGACCTCGGGGGTGAGGAAGAAGCCGCCGAGCACGAAACTCAGTGCCGACTGGGCGTTGGTGATGCCCTGCTGCGGGCCGAACATGCCGTTGACCCCGAGCTTGACCAGCACGATCGCCAGCGCGATGGCCACCCACAGCGCGGGCAGCAGCCGGCCGATCCGGTTGAACAGGAAGCGGCCGGGCGTGTGCCGCACGGCCGAGGCGGTGAGCATGAGCCCGGTCAGCATCATGAAGACCGCGACACCGAGGAACGACAGGTGCTGGTTGAGCCCGGCGCCGACGACGAACACCTGGTAGACACCGTCGATCAGCCACCACCCGGTGTGCAGGTCGTCGATGAAGTACAGCGAGATGTGCGAGTAGAGGACCGCGAGGACGGCGAGCGCCCGCAGCAGATTGGCTCCGCCGAACTCCATCCGCGACGCCGGTGCGGCCGTCTTCGCGGAGTCGTGTCGGAGGTCGGGCACGCCGCAATATTAAGGTTTCGTTCACCGGTCGGACGAATTCCCGTCATTCGCGGGGCGCCCTGGAAACGAACCGGCGGCGCTGTTGCGCGTGCGCCCGCCTGCTTACATCTCTTGCGGACGGTGTACCAATGAGATTGGGTTATAGCCCGAGAAGGATCAATCAAGGTACACGCCGGGCGCACTCCCGCCCGTAAAGAAGGGACCCTCGTGTCTGTCTACTCGCTGCCTGAACTGCCCTACGACTACGCAGCCCTCGAGCCGCACATCTCCGGCAAGATCATGGAGCTGCACCACGACAAGCACCACGCCGCCTACGTCGCCGGCGCCAACGCCGCCCTCGACAAGCTCGCCGAGCTGCGCGCCTCCGACGCCCTGGCCCCCGTGGTCAACCTGCACGAGAAGAACCTGGCCTTCCACCTCGGCGGCCACACCAACCACAGCGTGTTCTGGAACAACCTGAGCCCGAACGGTGGCGGCAACCCCGAGGGCGAGCTCGCCGCCGCGATCGACGACCAGTTCGGCAGCTTCGACGCCTTCCGCAGCCACTTCTCGGCGAACGCCAACGCCATCCAGGGCTCCGGCTGGTCCATCCTCGCCTGGGACTCCATCGGCCAGCGGCTGATCATCGTCCAGCTCTACGACCAGCAGGGCAACATCTCCATCGGCCTGACCCCCCTGCTCATGCTCGACATGTGGGAGCACGCCTTCTACCTCGACTACCAGAACGTCAAGGGCGACTACGTCAACGCCTTCTGGAACATCGTGAACTGGCCGGACGTCGCGGCACGCTTCGACAAGGCCCGCACCCAGACCGCCGGTCTGATCGTCTAACGCGGCTCCGCCGCCCGTGCGCGGTTCGCACCCCGACGGGGTGAAAATCACGCACAGTCCGACCCACTCCGCCGCGCCCGGCCTCCGGGCGCGGCGGAGTCGTTTCCGGGCATGATCGCGGGGCGCTCGGCACTGGGTCATTTCCCGGAACGGTCGTATCGTTGGAGGCGTGACCATGACCGTGGACACGCTCGTCGACGGACTCGCCTTCCCGGAGGGCGCGCGCTGGCACGCCGACCACCTGTGGTTCTCCGATGTGTACGCGGGAGCGGTGCTGGCCCTCGAGCCGATCGGCGGGGCGGTGAACACCGTCGTCGAGGTGCCGGGCATGCCCTGCGGGCTCGGCTTCCTGCCCGACGGCCGGCTGCTGATCGCCTCTGTGCAGGACCGCACCGTGCTGCGCCGCGAGCCCGACGGGTCGCTGGCCGTGCACGCCGACCTGTCCGGGATCGCGACCTCCCTGCTCAACGACATGTGCGTGGACCGCCGCGGGCGGGCGTACGTCGGCAATTACGGCGACGACAGCACGCCCCCGGCACCCCCGCAGCCCGCTGACCTGGCGATGGTCGAGCCGGACGGGACCGTGCACGCCGTGGCGACGGACATGCTGTTCGCGAACGGGATGGTGGTGACCGCGGACGGGTCCACCCTCGTGGTGGCCGAGACCCGCGCCACGCCCGGCCGGCTGACCGCCTTCACCATCGAACCGGACGGCAGCCTCGAGCAGCGTCGCGCGTTCGCCGAGTTCGAGGACGGCGTGGCCCCCGACGGCCTGACGATCGACGCCGAGGACGGCATCTGGGTCGCCTCCCCGCTGGGCGGCGAGCTGATCAGGCTGAACGCCGAGGGGACGGTCACCGACCGGCTTGCGGTCGCGAACCCGTACGCCGTCGCGCTCGGCGGGGCGGACGGTCGCGACCTGTTCGTGTGCACCTCGGGTTCGTGGATCGTCGAGGACGCGCTCGACGAGCAGTCCGGCGCGATCGTGCGGCTGCGGGTGGACGTCCCGGCACCAGGGCACTGACCGGCGTCGGCACTCGACCCGGGTTGTCTGCCAGCGCTGTTCGGCGCATCCTGGAGGTATCCGGGGCGGAACGCACCGGATACCTCCACGGGCGGGGGCGGACATGGACAGGAACGGATACATCGGGGTCTCGCCCTTCCACGCCTCGGGCGCGTTGCGGGGATTCGTCATCTCCGGCCGGTGGCCGGACACCACCAGGGAGTGGACCCAGCTGCTCGTGCTCGCCGTCCGGGTGGCCTCACTTCCCGGATTGCTCTCCACCTCAACAGTTTTCGGCGCACACGAGGAACTTCCCGACGATCCCCCGCCGGACACCGTGGGACTGGTGCTCGCGGAAGGTCCGATCATCGGCGAATCTGCCGTCACCCCAGGGTGTTTCGCCGACCATCAGCCGCCCGCCCTGCTGGTGCTGCATCCGCCGTCCGAGACGGTGCCCTCGCTGCCGGAGTGCACCGGGGCCGCGTCCGGCTGCGTCCTGCTGCCCGGACTGCCCTACCTGGGGCTCGACCACCGGGCCGCCTGGGTAGAGGCGGAGGCCGACGGGACGGTGACCTCTATGGTCAGCCGGGTTCGCCTCGACCCAGCCTGCGATCCCGACACCGCGATTTTGGCGATGCTGCTCACCGCCTGAGCGGTGCCGCAAGAACAAAGTTCGGTTCGCCAAACTTGTTGTGCGCTTTGCTATCTCGCAGATTCAGGGGTAACCTTGCGCACAGCGAAGGGGAGTAGCCCCCAATCGCGCAGTCGACATACTGGCCCGAACCGCACACCGCGGTCGGGCCCGGCTGCGCGAACCGGCGATGTCGATCGTGACGATCGACCCCGGTGGGCGAGACCTTCGGCCGTCGACGCACCCGCGTCGGGGGCCGGAGGAAGGTTCCCCGACATCCTCCGAATCGACGAACGGAGGATCCACGTGTTTGCCGCCCTACTGCTGAGCTTCGGCGTCATCTTCGTCGCCGAGCTCGGCGACAAGTCCCAGCTGATGGCCATGACCTTCGCGCTCCGCTACAAGTGGTGGGTCGTGATCGGCGGCATCACCGTGGCCACCACCGTCGTGCACCTGGTGTCGGTCGGCGTCGGCCACTACCTGGGTGTCGCGATCCCCGCGAGCGTCATCAGCATCGTCGGCGGGGTCGCGTTCCTGGTCTTCGCACTGTGGACCCTGCGGGGCGACAGCCTCAGCGAGGACGAGGAGAACAAGGC
This sequence comes from Rhodococcus sp. NPDC059234, assembly GCF_042754225.1. Lineage (NCBI taxonomy): Bacteria > Bacillati > Actinomycetota > Actinomycetes > Mycobacteriales > Nocardiaceae > Rhodococcus > Rhodococcus sp. NPDC059234. The sequence goes on along the minus strand of NZ_JBHZAH010000024.1, from coordinate 34,416 downwards.
CGCCCGCGTCGGCACCTCCGCGTTCCTGGCGGTGGCCTCGGCGTTCTTCCTCGCCGAGCTCGGCGACAAGACGATGCTCGCGACCATCACCCTCGCCGCGGACAACGACTGGGTCGGGGTGTGGATCGGCTCGACGATCGGCATGGTCGCGGCCGACGCCCTCGCGATCGTGGTCGGCGCGGTGCTCGGCAGGCACCTGCCCGAACGGTTCATCCAGCTCGCCGCCGCGACCCTGTTCCTGGTGTTCGGCGTGATGCTGCTGCTCGAGGGCCTGTTCCCGGGCAGCGTCGCCGCACCCATCGCGGGCGGGTTGATCCTGGCGGTCGCGATCGTCGCGGGTGTCGTCCACTACGTACGGTCCCGGCGGGCCGCCGCCCTACCCGCCGAGGCGGACTCGGCATCCCTCGGAGATCAGGCGCTGTAAACAGCGGCCGAACGGAACGAGATCTGGAGCGATGTCGGAGGTCCCGGTGGGCACAGCCACCGGAACCTCCGGCACCCCATCCGACCCGCACCCCACTAGCTGGAACCGGCGCCACTCCGCAACCAGTCCAGGAAGACCTCCTTGTAAGTGGGTATCGGGGAAGGGCAGTTCGGCGGCATACAGCCGACGAAGGAGAGGTCCTCGGCGTCGATCGACCCGCTCTGAAATCCCCCGACGAGTAGGGCGCCGAAGACGAGCTGCTCGACGGTGCCAACGGGGTCCTTGGCGGAATCCTGGACGGAGCCCGCGAAGTCACCCCGAGTTTCCTGGTCGGCCGACGCCGTGCCCCCACCGAGGGCCAGACCGCCACCGAGCAGAGCCGTCGCGACGAGGACGGACGCGCCACGGCTCGCCAGAGTTCGAAACATGCAGATTCCTTACGTTCGAGGTGTGACGGGAAGACCGCACACGGCAGGTCACAGCGTTGAACGAGACGAGATCGACGGAAGCCACCCCACTCGGCGAACCCCGTTCCGCGTCGATCAGCCCCTCCGAGACCGGATCCGGTCGAGGAGTCTCGCGAACCCCTCGACCGGCAGGAGCCGCCGGGCTACGAGCCACCACCACCGGGCATGGGGTACTGCTCGTCCGAGTCGTACTTGCACGGAGCGACCACAGTGGTGTCGTTGCCGTCGAGCACCGGCCAGTCCTGGGGTGCGAGACCCGTGACGGTGACCCCGAAGCCACCGTCGAGCACCGAGCCGGCCTTCGCCGTCAGGGGCAGGCTGTACTGGACGATGAACCGGCTGTGGACCGGCCAGCTCCCGGTAAAGGTCACCGCCCCGGTCGTCTTGTCGACGGACGTCACGGGCTCGGGTCCGGGGATCACCCACGGGGTGCCCGCTTCGATCCACCCGGCGTTCACGGACAGGAACTTCGACCCCGCCGGGAGGTACGCGGTGACCCGTTCGACCGTTTCGGAGTCGGCGACCGATTCGATGCTGATCGTCGACTGGACGACTTCACCGGGGAACGCCCTCATCTTGGCGTACCGCTTCGCCGTCACCCCCGAGAACTCCCGGACTGCGATGCCGTACGCACTGTCACAGGTCGGCAGCTCCGCACCCACCGAGCCCGCCGCCAGTCCCGGGACGAGTCCCGCGAAGGCGGGCAGGTAGTCGGCCGATCCCGCGTCGGCCGCGGCTGTGCCTGCGCCCATCGTCAGCCCGCCGATGGCGACGGCGGCGAGCAGGGCGGCACTCCGCCGGATCCGGTTGTTCGAGCGTGTTCGCATTCGTGTCTTCTCCGTTCATCGAGGTTGCACACCCGTCGCGTGGTCGTCACGGGCGTGGTCAGGAACCGGAACTTCCGCTGGTCCCGAGGCCCCAGGACGCGGGGAGGACGCGGGTGTTCCCGGTCGCCACCCATCCCTGCGACGCCGGCACGCCGGTTCCGGTGAAGGTGAATCCGCTGGCGCCGTCGAGGGCCTCGTCGGGCGCCGTGTACTCGAGGGCGAGGGACACGGAACCGGTCGCGAACCTGCCCCCGTTCCAGCCCGGCCGGATCGGCCAGCCGCCCTCCGGCGCCGTGACGGTGACGTCGCCGGTGACGGGATCCACCACGGCGGTCGAGTCGAAGGTCACAGCGGGCCAGGGTGTGATCGGCTGGGGTGTCCGGCCGGTGACCTTGACCCCGACGAAGGTGAAGCCCTTCGGCGCGTGGTGGGTGACGCTGGTGACGTCCACGTTCGCCTCCGGGTCGGCAACCCGGAATGCGGCCTCGTTCGCACCGACCGTCGCGTAGAAGGTGGTCCTGGCGCCCGCACCGGCCTCCTTGACACCGCTGTACACGCCGAAGTAGTTGCCGAGCGTCCCCGAAGTCGCGAAGGTGTTGCGGTAGCAGGGGCGTTGATCGGGGAACTGCCCGCTGTAGTCCTCGCAGGGCGGCAGCAGGTTCTGCAGCAACTCGTCCGGCAACCACGACGCTCCGGCCGCGCTTCCCGTCGACGAGGCGCCCGCGCCTCCCGCACCCGCCAGTGCACCACCGGTGACGATGGCGAGTGCCGCGAGCACCGCCCCACCCCGGCGCACAAGTCTTCCGTCCATTGAGAGTCTTCCTTTCGGATTGCCGAGCCCACAGCCCTGATCGGTCCGCGGCGGAAAGCAGCACGGGCGCGAGGTGGGGCACCGGGAAACAGTTCGTGGCGGCGGGTCAGTCCCGCCCGTTGACGGACCCCCCTCGGCGACTGGCAGGCAGGGCGAGGATCGTGCTCAGCTACCCGAGCTGCCGAACCCCCCGAGACCCTGCGGGCCCGCGTCGACCCGCGTGGTCCCCGTCGTGACCCAGCCGTCCGAGGCCGGGACATCGGTACCGGTGAAGGTGAGGTTGCTGACGCCGTCGCTCACCGACTTGGTGGCGCTGTACCGGAGTTTCACGATCACGCTGCCCGTTCGGGTGGTACCGGGCTCGGTGGCGTCCGCGATTCCCGGGATTGCCCAGCCGCCCTCCGGCGCGGTGAGCGTGAGGTAACCCGTGACCGGGTCGACGGTGACAGACGCGTCCAACGGGGTCATCGGGTACTTGCCGGGAGTCCAGTCGTAGGCGGTCACCTCCGCCCCCGTGAACTCGAATCCCTCCGGTGCCCGGTGCGTGACCGTGGCGACCTTCACGTCCGGCATCGGGCCCGGGCCGAAGTGCCGAGCCACGAACTCGGCCGTGAACGCGACCTGCTGGCCCACGACGACCGAGCCGGGCCCGCGATAGTCCACCAGGATGTCGCCGCGGTACTGGTAGTCGCGGAAGCTGTCCTGGGTGCAGGTCGCACACGCTGCGCCGGAACTTCCCATCCCCGCCGCGCCGGCACTTCCCACACCCGTCACCGCACCGGCCGCGACGATGGCCAGCGCAGCGAGCACCGCGCCGCCCTTGCGCACCCGTTGTCCGACCATTGGCAACACCCCCCTCTATGGAGCCGACCCCATGCCCGCCCCAAACGCTCGCCAAGAATAGGGCGGGAAGCGGCGCGGCATCGCAGAATCGAGTACAGAGTTTGCGCAGTTCAAAGCGTTAAACGCCCGCGGGTGCGGTCCGCCGGCATCACAGCCTCGATTCGGGTATCGGAACCGCGCGGTTTCATGTTGAACCGTGCATGACGCTTCCTGAATCGGGCACCGCCTCGCCGCGTCAGCGGATCGCCGCCGAGCGGGCCGAGGCCACGCACCGCATTGACTTCCTCACCGCCAAGCTCGCCGACATCATCGAGGGGTCTCACCTGACCACCGACGACGACGAACACGACCCCGAGGGCGCGACCGTCGCGTTCGAACGAGCCCAGGCGGCGTCACTGCTCGCCGAGGCCCGACGAGACCTCGACGAACTCGATGCCGCAGAACGCCGCCTCGACGCGGGCGCCTATGGCGTCTGCGAGAAGTGCGGGCGCCCTATCGGCCCGGAACGCTTGGAGGCCCTCCCCGCCGCGCGACGGTGCATCGACTGCGCGTGACAGCGTCGCTGCGGCCCCCGCCGACGGGGACCGTGCCGACATCTCCCGATCGGACAGAACACCGCTACGTGCGAGCGCGGTGGTGGTCACGGCCGTCCCGGGCGGCGACAACCACCGGTTGGTCAGGAGCCGGTGCTGCCGCTGGCGCTGCCGAACGGGTCCTGGATCGGCGTCACCGTCGTCGTCCCCGTCGCCAGCCAGTCCCGCGTTTCCGGGACACCGGTCGCCTCGAACGTGATGCCGCTGATGCCGATGTCGAGAACCCCGTGGACCTGGTAGGTGAGGTCCGCATTCAGCTGGTCCGCAACACCGAGCGGTTGCCCGGACGAGGGCCGGAGTGTGACCACCCCGCTGCCGGGATCGACCTCGGGCGTGAGCTCGACCGGGACGAATTCGTTGCGGTTCGTAGCCGGTACGTACCTGTACGTATAGCCGTTCACGTTCTTCAGCTCGAAGCCCGCGGGGGATGGTGGGCAAACTTCGTGGGGCACCGATTCGGGTCACCGAGTTCTGGATGGTGGGCGTAGCACTTCGCGTCCTCGTTGGTGGCGACCGTCTTCGGGCCACCCTGTGCGACGGTGAAGTCCGCACTCGTTGCGTTCACCCACCAGTGACTGACATTCAGGCAAGGGGATTTCGCGATCGACTCGAGTTGGGACAGGCCGCCGCTGCAACTGCATTACGCACTCGCGGTGCCCGCACCGATCGTGAGCCCGCCGGCGGCGACCGCGGCGGCGGCGAGGATCGATGCGCCGCGGCGCATCCCGTTGTTGGACAAGCTGTTTCTGCACCTCGACTTGTGATCGGAACGGTGGCCGCCACCGGACACCCGGCAGCGACCACCCCCGGGGTTGATCAGGAACCGGAACTACCGAAGACATCCGCGGGCTGGTTGAAGACCTTGGTCGACGCCCCGTCCATCGGCGACCATCCCTGAGTGCCGGTCAGCCCGGTCGCCTCGAACATGACGCCGGAGGGAAGGAAGTCACCGTCCTTGACATTCAAGGGAACTCGGTAGAAGACAGTGACCTTGATGCTCGGGAAGGTGGTGTCATTGCTGTGAGGTATCGGCCACCCCCCGCCCCCGGGGGTGATCGTGACGGCACCGGTGGACGAATCCTGAACGACGTGGCCCACCTCGATCGGTGTCCTCTGGTTCACACGGTCAATCCACTCGTCCAGAACGACTTCGACGCGCGTCATCACGAAACCGGTCGGCGCATGATCGACGACCTTCGTCAGACTCCTGTCCGGATCTCCACCCAGGACGAAGCTGCTGGTATAGGGCACCACGTCACCCGGCGACACCTCCATCTTGACCACCCGCCCCACGTCGACATTCTCGACCGATCCGCGCGCAGACTGAACTGCCCCTGGGCAGTACCGGCCAATCGACTCGACATCGAGCGGTTCGGTGATCGAGTTGATTCGCGACAGGTCACCCTTCGCCTGGCACGACGCACTCGCGGTGCCCGCCCCAACCGTGAGCCCACAGGCGACGACCGCCGCGGCGGCGAGGATCGATGCACCGCGACGTATCATTTTGTTGGACAAGATGTTTCTCCATTTCGACGCGTGATGACTGGGCGCCACAGCCAATGGAACGCCCCCCGACCGCGCCAGCATAGGAGGAATCGGCCAAGCCGGGCCCCGAAATGGGCATCGAATTTCCGCAGGTCAAAGCGTTAAACGGGAACCCGGGCCAACGTGCGTGGACGACACCGAACACGACAGCGGCGGCCCGAAGACCAGCACACGAAACCGCCCGCCCAAGAGTCCTGAGCGGGCGGCATCGCGGTCGACTGGGTGCTCCAGCGGAATGACGAGGTTCTCGTCAGGACCCGAGGCCCCGAAGCAGGGCTTTCACCATCTGGTTAGCGATTTGGACATTGCAGGGTACGTTGCTTTGTACCGCGTTACAACCGAAAGTCTGGACGGAACCGCTCGCGCCGCCGGGTGCTTCCTCGGCCGACGCCGTGCCCCCACCGAGGGCCAGACCGCCACCGAGCAGAGCCGTCGCGATCAGGACGGATGCGCCACGGCGCAGCAGATTTCGAGACATGAAGATTCCTTCGTTAGAAGTGGAGTGACGAGGCGGTCACACCTTTCGGACGCCCCCGACCGGGCCAGCATAGGAGGAATCGGCCAAGCCATGCGCCGAAATGGGAATGGACTTTCCGCAGGTCAAAGGGTTAAACACGACCGGGCAACCCTTACCGTCTACCACGACGAGCATGACCGCGAAGACTCGACGATCAACACACGACACCACCCGCCCAGAACTACTGGTCGGGCGGCGCCACCGTCGACTGGGTACGGCTACGGGCTGTCAGGGGATGGTGTGAGGATCGCGCCCCTGCAACAGGGCGATCAAGATCTCGGAGGGGCTCGGGAAGTCACAGTCCGCGCCCTGTTTGGCATTGCACCCGAAAGTGATGGGGTCGACCGAGCCGACCGCCTGCCCGGCGGCGAGCACTCCCACGGCCGCCCAATCGAGCGGGCTGCCGAACATCTCGACGGAGCCACTCGCGCTACCGGAGGCCTCGGCGGCCGACGCCGTGCCCCCACCGAGAGCCAGACTGCTACCGAGCAAAGCCCCCGCGACAAGGACGGAGGCGCCACCGCGCACCAGATTTCGCAACATGCAGATTCCCTCGTTCGAAGTGATATGACAGGGCAACACAATTCGAAACGCCCCCCGCCCGCGCCGGCATAGGGACGGCAGGCCACGCGCGCGGCCCAAGTCTGGAGATCATCACTGCAGATCCAAGAGTTGAACGGGAACCTGGGGAGTGGCATCAGTCGACGAGCCAGCCGATCCGCAGACGCCACAGGGACTCCACTACCTGCTTGTGACACCGCCCGTCCAGAGATCCCTGGACGGGCGGTGGGTCGAACGCGTGATCGGCGATCAGTTCATGAAGGACGACCGACCCGACGTCAGGAAGACGAACCCGCGCCCGAGCCGTGCTTCTGCAGCCACTGCATGAAGATCTCCTTGCTTGTGGGCCGTTGGGCCGGACAGGACTCGGGGACACAGCCGAGCCAGATGTCTTTCTTGTCGATCGACCCGGCGCCGATGCCCCCGAAGATCAGGGCGTTGAATGCAACGTCCTCGACGGAGCCGACCGCACCGCTCGGGGCTTCCGCGGCCGACGCGCTGCCCCCGCCGAGGGCCAGACCACCGCCCAGCAGAGCCCCCGCGACAAGGACGGAGGCGCCACCGCGCACCAGATTTCGCAACATGCAGATTCCCTCGTTCGAAGTGATGTGACAGGGCGCCACAGTGCGAACGCCCCCCGCCCGCGTCAGCATAGGACGAATCGGTCAGGCCGACGGCCGAACGGAAATTCGACTTTCCACGGCTCAAAAGCGTTGAACACCAACGGGTGACAGCTCCCCATGCCGATGGGCATGACCGCGAAGGCTCGACGGACGGCACACGAAACCCCGACGGCGTCACTGCATTCGGTGTGGGGGGCGGTCAGGAACCCTGGGCGGGCGGAAGCGCGGGCAATTGGGATGACTATCCGAATGGGCAGTCCCCGACGCCCTGCTTAGGGGAACAACCATTGGCGACGCTGTCGGAGTCTGACGAGGTGGCAGCCAACTCCAGCGGGCCGAAGATCATCGCGAAGATGCCGCTGGAGACGCTGTTCACGATATCGGCAGAGCCACTTACGAGCACGTTCCCGACGTCGGGTGCCTCCGCGGCCGACGCCGTGCCCCCACCGAGCGCCAGACCGCCACCGAGCAGAGCCCCGGCGACAAGGACGGAAGCGCCACTGCGCAACAGATTTCGCAACATGCAGGTTCCTTCGTTCGAAGCGGGGTGACGGGACGGCCACACCCGTCAGGGGCGCCTGGCCGCACCGGAATAGCAGGACCCATGCTGGGCCGGCGGCGCCGGCTCGGTTGTTTCGACTGGCCGGCCTCCGGGCCGAACGGATCGACGCGCTACGGGCGAGTTGCGCTGTGTCGCGGCGCCTCACTCGGCGACCGCCGCCAGCTGGACCGTGCTAGATGGGAGCGGGAACTATGGAGGTCCCGGGCGGGTTCCCCATCAACCAGTCGAACAATGACAGGGTTCCGACGGGTGTTCCGGGCGCAGGGCAGCTCTTCGCACATCCCGTCCACATGTATGCGCGATCGGCGGAGCCGCCCTCAACCAACACACCCAGCGTCAGCATCGAAATGACGTCGGCGGGGCCCAGCTCCTCAGAGCCGACCGAGCCGCTCACGCTCCCGGGGGCGGCTGCCTCGGCCGACGCCGTGCCCCCACCGAGGGCCAGACCACCGCCCAGCAGAGCCGTCGCGATCAGGACGGACGCGCCACGGCGCACCAGATTTCGAGACATGGAGATTCCTTCGCTAGAAGTGGAGTGACGGGGCGGCCACACCATTCGGACGCCCCCGACCGCGCCAGCATACGAAGAATCGGCCAAGCCGGGCCCCGAAATGGGCATCAACTTTCCGCAGGTCAAAAGGGTTAAACACGACCGGGCGACACCTCACCGTCGCCCACGACGAGCACGACCGCGAAGGCCCCCCGATCAACACACGACGCCGCCCGCCCAGGCCTACCGGTCGGGCGGCGCCGCCGTCGACTGGGTACGGCTACGCGCTGTCAGGGGATGGTGTGAGGATCGCGCCCGCGCAACAGGGCGATCAAGATCTCGGAGGGGCTCGGGAAGTCACAGTCCTCGTCCTGTTTGGGATTACCCCCGAGAGTGATGGGGTCGACCGAACCCACCGCCTGCCCGGCGGCGAGCACTCCCACGGCCACCCAATCGAGCGGGCTGGCGAACATCTCGACGGAGCCACTCGCGCTACCGGAAGCCTCTGCGGCCGAAGCCGATTGGCAATTTCCCCTCCCGTGAGCCCGAGCCCATGCCCGCGCCCAGGTGCTCGCCGAGGGTACGGCGAGGCGCGGTGTTCCGCCGCGGTATCGGTAGAGATAACTTCGCGGGTCAAAGCGCTATACGCCGTCAGCTGCGGATCGCCGAACTCGACTCGCCGCCCCGAACCGGAGCTGCGTCCTCGGCGCACGAAACCGCCCGCCCAGGAACCCTGGGCGGGCGGAAGCGCGGGCGATTGGGGTGCTACTAGAAATGGATCGGGCACACCGCGTCCTGCTTGGCGTTGCAACCAAACCAGCTGACGCTGTCGGAATCCGACGAGCCGGCGAGAACCTTCGTCAGACCAAAGAACATCACAACGGGGGCGCTGCTAGCCGCGTTCAGGATATCGACGGACCCGCTGACGAGACCGTCCACGCCGCCGGGTGCCTCCGCGGCCGACGCCGTGCCCCCACCGAGCGCCAGACCGCCACCGAGCAGAGCCGTGGCGACGAGGACGGATGCGGCGCGACGCACCAGATTTCGAGACATGCAGATTCCTTCGTTCGAAGTAATGTGACAGGGCGCCACAGTTCGAACGCCCCCCGGGCGCGCCAGCATACGGCGAATCGGACAGGCCGGTAACCGAATTGAGCCTCGACCTTCCACGGGCCAAGGCGTTGAACACGATCGGGCGACAGCTCACCTCACATAGCGACGAGCACGTCCGCGAAGGCGTGACTCAGCACGCGACACCGCCCGCCTGGGAACCCAGGACGGGCGGCTTGGCCGTCGATTGTGTGCGACTACGGACCCATGGGGATCTCATGCGGATCGTGCGCGGCAACAAACGCGGGAAGCTCCTCGCCTAAATCGGGCAATCATAGGTATTGGCGGTGCACGTGAACTTCTGGCTGCCAGTGTCTATCAAGCCGTTGTCGATCCAGGCGTCCAATAGATCTCCAACGCTGATCAGCACGGAGCCGGTCGCCTCGGCCGACGCCGTGTTCACGTCGCGCAACAGCGGGACATCCTCGGCCGACCCCGCACCAAGAGAACTGAAGTCCAGACTGTTTTGGAGTTCCACGGCCGACGCCGTGCCCCCGCCGAGGGCCAGACCCCCGCCGAGCAGAGCCCCGGCGACAAGGACAGACGCCCCACGGCGCACCAGATTTCGCAACATTCAAGTTCCTTCGTTCGAAGTGTGATGACCGGGGCAGCACACCCACGGAACGCCCCCCGACCGCGTCAGACTAGGGCCGGCCGGCTGCCGCCGTAGCGAAATCGAAAATCGGCATCTTCGCAGGTCAACCGTTATACGCAACGACTAACGCCGGCTGGATCAGCACAGCTGGCACACTGTTCGGTGAACCGTTGTTAACCAGACTCACGACCGGGCGCTATCGTTCAGGTCACTACCGGTCGGCCAACGGTGGCCGCCAGAAAAGAGGATCGAACAGTGGAACTCCAGGGAACCGCGGCACTGGTCACCGGTGCGGCCTCCGGTCTCGGCGCCGCCACCGCCAAGCGCTTCGCCGACGCCGGCGCGACCGTCTTCGGGCTCGACCTCGCCCAGTCCATCGAGCGCGCGGGTGACAGCGTCCCGGCCGGCATCACCCTCATCCCGACCGACGTCACCAGCGGCGACGAGGTCCAGGCCGCCGTCGACCAGATCGTCGGCTCCGGCGTGCCGCTGCGCACCGTCGTCAACTGCGCCGGCGTCGGCTGGGCCGGCCGCATCCTGTCCAAGAACGGCCCGCACGACCTCGAGCTGTTCCGTACGGTCATCACCGTCAACCTGCTCGGCACCTTCAACGTGATGCGCCTGGCCGCCGACGCGATCGCCAAGACCGACGCCGTCGACGAGACCGGCCAGCGCGGCGTCGTCATCAACACCGCGTCCGTCGCCGCCTTCGAGGGCCAGATCGGCCAGATCGCGTACTCCGCCTCCAAGGGCGGCGTGCACGGCATGACCGTCCCGGCTGCCCGCGACCTCGCGCAGTACGGCATCCGGGTCAACACCATCGCCCCCGGCATCATCGACACCCCGATGCTCGCCGGCGTCACCGACGAGTACCGCAAGGGCCTCGAGGCGGGCGTCCCCTTCCCGTCCCGCCTGGGCAAGCCCGCCGAGTACGCGCAGCTCGCGCAGATGATCGTCGAGCACGACTACCTCAACGGCGAGACCATCCGCATGGACGGCGCCCTCCGCATGGCACCGCGCTGAGCGACGAACAGTCGGGCGCGGGCGTGCAGCCAGCCGGGTGCACGCCCGCGCCTCACCGCTCGTCGACGAAGAAGAGCACCAGCGCAATACCGAGTGTCGCGGCCGGAATCCACGCCGCCGGACCACCCAGGACCCTCGTGCACACCGCCCCGATCACCGCACCGGCGGCGAAGCTGCCGATGATCGCGGCATAGACCGCGGTCGACCTCAGCGATTCGCGGTCCCGGTCGACGAGGCCCGCGTACGCGGCTTCCGTGAACCGCATGAGGTTTCCGGTCGTCGCGATCGCGATGTACGACAGCGTGCCCACGGTGCGGAAGAGTCCGATCTGCATCGCGGCCACGAAGGCGATCGGGACCGTGACCAGGGCGTCCGGCACGCTCCCCGGCACGAGGCCGACCGCCACCAGTACCACGATCTGAGCGGCGACGGCGAACCGGATCGGGTACCGCACAACACGTTCCGCTCGCGAACTCTTGAGCAGATTCGCGAACGCGACACCCACCACGAACGCGAGGATCGGCCACACATGAGCCAGCGCCGCGTGCCAGTGCCGGTCCGACAGGTCGATGCCCATCAGGATCACGTTGCCGGTCTGCGCGTTCGCGAACACGCCACCCCGACTGACGTAGGTGTAGGCGTCGAGGAACCCGCTCGCGACCGTCAGGAGCAGGGCGAACCGCAGCGACGTCGAGGTCTGGGTCGTCACGCCGCACTCCTTTCCGTCGCCGGCCGCGCGCTCAGAGCTCCGAAGCGAGCGGTACCTCCACCTCGGCTCGGTCGGTCATCCACTCCCGCAACACCTTTGTCGCCCGCACGTCGTCCTCGTTGTAGACGAACAGCCGTTCGCGCTGGTCGAGGTTCGGCTCCCCGTCGTAGCCGACCGCCTCCCGGTACCAGCTCATCGACGCCTCGCCGCCGGCCTCCGCGTCCCGCCAGTGGAACCCCGCCACCGGCGCGATCTTCTTGAGCCCCTTGCCGTTCGGGCAGATGAACTGCTCGCTGACGGCCTGGTAGATGTCCACCCAGTGCGGTCCGTTGATGAAGGCCTTGACCTGTGCGACGGTGGGGATGCCGGGCATCCCCGCGAACCGGGTCGCGGAGTCCAGCAGCCACTTGTCCTCGGCCGACCGCGAATAGCAGTAGGCAGCAAAGGTTTTCCCCGCAGCCAGGGTGGACTCGAGGGTGTCGGTGAGCCAGGTCCAGAACTCGGCGAACGACCGGGCCTCGTCGAGCGTGGGCACCGGGTCCCAGGTCACGAACGGGCGGTACGGCTGCGTCACGCCCGCCTCGGTGAGCAGCGTGCCCCACAGGTACGCCCCGTGCTCCTGGTAGCTCTCCATGTCCACGTCGACCTCGACGTCCGCGCGCACCACCGTCACCTCAGGCTGGCGCCGCACCAGCGGGACCCCCGCCAGCCAGGCCTTCGCGAGCACCACGGTGTCCTCGAACCCGTTGCCCTGCCACTCCTCCGGCGCCGGGCCTTCCCAGGCGGCCAGCGCCTCGATGGTCCGCACGCCGACGCCGCGGAGCACCTCCGCCCGCGACCCCGTCGCCACCAGGCTCACGTCCCGCGCCTCGGTGAGGAGCGCCCTGCACTCCGGCCACCACGGACAGGACCGGCACTCGCCGACCTGCGACGGCGCGGTGGCCCGCTCCCCCCGCGCGACCGCGAGGCGGTCCTCGAACCGCTCGTCGTACTGGTCCATGATCGCGGCGAGGTCGTGCACCAGGATGCACTCGCCGCCGTACCCGATCGCGCCGCCGAGCGCGGCCGGGCTGGCGTACCCGTGCGTCTGCAGCATCCGGTAGATCTGGGCGAGCCGGAACTGGTCGCGAAGCTGGGCGCGGACCTTCCGGTCCGGGTCGGTGGCGGGGGCCCACTCGTCGAGCCCGGACGTCACCGCGCCGCTGCCCGGATCGGTGACCTTGTGGTTGACCACGATCACCGGGATGTACCCGCCGCGGGCGGCGTCCCGGAGCAGCAGTTCGGCGCGCGCGCGTCGGCCGGTGTCGAACTCGAGCGGCAGCACCGCACCCCAGATCCGGTCGACGCCGTCCGCGCACGCCCGCATCGTCGCGTCGGCCCGCTCGCGCGCAGGCGCGTCCTGGTCGACGCTCACCCAGGTGTGCGTGCCACCCGACATCAGCCGCTCGCGGGTCGCCTCGCGGTAGGCACGGGCCGCCTCGCGACGTTGCTGAACCCCGATGTCCTCGGGGACGTTCGCCACCGCGGCCGGATTGCCAGTGTCCAGGTGAACCCGGTGCCGGCAGCCGGTGAGGGCCCGCGGGTCGATGAGCACCGGTCGCCGCGTGCCCTGGGTCGCGGGCAGATCGCCGCCCGCGACGCCGGTCTGATCCCGCGACGCCTCGTCCCGCCCGTCTTGCCATGTATTCACGATGACGAGATTATGGTCCGCCGGACCGACAGCCCGCATCGTGGCGGCGGTCTCGACTCCCCCGCTGGCCCCGGCACCGGCGCAGATAGGCTGTCCGAGGCAGTGTGCCGGCGCTCGAGCACCAGACTTAAGGGGCCTATCGCATGGGTTTGTTCAGGAAACGCAAGACACGCGCGACCCGCCGTGCCGAGGCGAAGGCGCTCAAGCACAAGGCCAAGGTGGAGGCGAAGCTCGGCGCCCGCAACGATCGCAAGCGGATGCGCAGCGAGGAAAAGTCCGCCAAGAAGATCGAGAAGGCACAGCTCGCGACGCTGAAAGCGCAGGAGAAGGCGGCCGAACGCACCGGGTTCAGCGTCGGCCAGCTCCGCCGCTACCTCGGCATCGCCCGGCTGCTGACCCCCGTGCTGGCACCGCTGGCGTACCGCGGCGCGGTGCTCGTGCGCGGCCAGCTCGACCAGCAGCGCGCCGCCAAGATGGGCATCGCGCCCGAGGAGCTCGGCAACTTCACCGGTCACGGAGCGCAGCTCAGCGCCCGGATCGCCGGGGCGGAACGCTCCGCCAACGACATCTCGGCGCAGTTCGACGACGCCGAGACCGCCCGCTTCACCGCCGCGATCCGGGGGAGGCTCACCGAACTGACCACCGCGGTTCGCGCGGCCGAGCAGATGCCCACGCCGCGCCGCAAGTCCGCTCACCAGGCCATCTCCGCCGAGCTCGACGGCATCGAGGCCGACGTCCTGGCCCGTCTCGGCGTGCGCTGACCCCGGACCACCCCGCCCGATGCCGACCGCCCGCACCGCACCGACCGCCGCACCGGCGCGTCGGCCTGCGCGGCTGCGCGGCGCCGCGGTCGGCGCGCTGACCGCGGCGCTGGCCGTGGCCGGGCACGGTGTCGGCGGCGGGGGTTACCCCAGCACCGCCGCGTTGACCCTGCTCGTGCTCGGCTGCGCGGGGGTCGGGGGGCTCACCACCGGCCTCGGCTCCGGTCGTGCCGGCGGCCGCGCCGGACTGCTCGGGGCGCTGGCCGCCGGGCAGCTGGTCGGACATCTCGCCCTGTCCAGCGCCCTGAGCCAGGCCACCGCGGGCGGCCACCAGCACGCCGGCACCGACCTGTCCTCGCGCGGACTGTCGATGCTCGCCGGTCACGCGGCGGCGACCGTCGTCTGCGCGGCGGCGATCGTCGCGGCCGAACGCCTGTACGGCCCGATCACCCGCGTGCTGCGGGCCGTCCTGCGCGGACCGTCCGCGGCGGTGCGTGCGTCAACCGCCCGTCCGGCGAGCGGGTCGCGCGCCGCGGCGCGGCGCGACCTGCTCGCGTTCGCCATCTCGAGACGGGGACCGCCCGCGGCCGCGCCCGCGTGACCGCAGTCCCCACCCCTTCATCTCGAGAGAAACGACAACCACACATGAAGACCTCCCTTTCGCGTGCCCTGATCACGGTCGGCGCGACCGGCGGCGTCCTGCTGCTCGGCACCGGCGTCGCCTCCGCACACGTGACCGTCGGCGCGCCCGGCGCCGCGCAGGGCGGCTACACCGTCCTCACCTTCAAGGTGCCCACCGAGTCCGAGACCGCCGGCACCACCAAGCTGACGGTGACACTGCCCAACCTGAAGTCGGCGCGCACCGAGCCGATCCCGGGCTGGACCGCACAGGTGACCAAGGACCCCGCCTCCGGCGAGGCCACCGCCGTGACCTGGACCGCCGACCCCGGAGTCGCCGTCGGTCCCGGCCAGTTCCAGCAGTTCGCGCTCTCCGCCGGACCGCTCCCCAAGCAGGACGAGGTCTCGTTCCCCGCGGTCCAGACCTACAGCGACGGCCAGGTCGTCGACTGGAACCAGCAGCCGGCCGCCGACGGCAGCGAACCCGACAAGCCCGCGCCCAGCCTGACCCTGACCGCCGCGGGCGAGACCGGCGACGCACACGGGGCGGCGCACGATGCCGAGGCCTCGGACAGCGACTCGGGCGATGCCACGGACACCACCGCCCGCTGGCTCGGCGGCATCGGCCTGGTGCTCGGCGCCCTCGGCGCGGCCCTTGGCATCGGCGCGACCGTCCGAAGCCGGCGCTCGTGAGCGCGCGGTTGCGGCTGCTCGCCGCCGCAGTGCTCGCGGTCCTGGCCGCGCTGGTCGGTGGCGGCGTCGCCGGCGCGCACTCGGTGGTGACCGGGTCGGTTCCCGACAACGGCGCCTCCGTGGCGACCGGCCCGGCGCAGGCGTCGGTCACGTTCAACGAGCCGCTGCAGTCCAGCTTCGCCACCATGACGGTGGTCGGACCGGACGGGAACCTGTGGTCGAAGGGCGACCCGACGGTGCAGGGGCAGACGATCAGCGTCCCGGTCGGCGACCTCGGCCCCACCGGCGAGTACACGATCGCCTTCCGGGTCACCTCCGCGGACGGGCACCCGGTCAGCGGCACCCGGACCTTCACCCTGACCGCCGCGGGCACCGGCACACCCGGCGCCAAGGCGGGCGGGTCGAGCACCTCCGGCGGCGAGGGGTCCGGCGGCGTGCCGCTGTGGCCGTTCATCGCGGGAGCGGTCGTGGTGTTCGGCGGCGGGCTGGCGTTCGCGCTGCGCCGGCCGCGCGACAAGGGCTGACGACGGTGAGCGGCACGGTCCGCCGGACCTCGCCGGGCCTGCTGCTGCTCGCCGCACCGGCCGGGCTCGCCGGGGTGGGGCTCGCGTGGCTGTTGGCCACACCGGACGGCCCGGAGGCGTCGAGCCTGATCCGGGTGCTCTCGGACTGCCTCGGTGCGACGGTGCTCGGGGTGACCGTGCTCACGTGGCTGCAGCGCTCGCAGCGCCGACCGGTGGTCGACCGTTCGTCGCTGTGGCGCCCCCTGGCGGCGCTGGCCGGCGCCTGGACGATCGCCGAGGCGGCGCTGCTGGTCGCGGCGGCCGCCGAGACCAGCGAGGTCGGCGCGTCCGCGTTGTCGTCGACGACGTTCGGCCGGTTCGTCGGGCAGATCAGCGCCGGCCAGATCGGCGCCGCGGTGGTCGGCTGCACCGCCGCGGTCACGGTGGTCGCCGCGGTGGCGTTCCGGCGCGATGCGGCGTGGCCGCTGACCCCGGTCGCGGTGCTCGCGACGGTCGCGCTGCTCGCCCGGCCCGTCACGGGCCACATGTCCGCGCAGGCGCTCGGGTCGGTGTTGGTCGCCGCGCACGTGCTGGCCGCGGCGCTGTGGCTGGGCCCGCTGGCCGCGATGGCGCTGCTGCTGCGGGCCCGGGGCGCCTGGGCCGTGCTGCTACCGCGCTACTCGGACCTGGCGTGGCGTTGCGTGGCGGCGCTCGCCGTGACCGGGGTGGTCGACGCGGCCGTCAAACTCGGCGACGTCGAGGCGCTGGTCCTCACCGGATACGGCCGGATCCTGCTCGCCAAGGTCGCCGCGCTGATCGGGCTGGGTGCGCTCGGCTGGTGGTGGCGCCGCAACTGGGTGCCCGCCGCGGGCGCGCACCGCGTGACGGCGGACGACTCCCTGCGCCGCGCGGTGGTCGAGGTGGTCGCGATGGCGGTCGCGTTCGGCCTCGCGGCGGCGCTGGCGACCACCGCGTAGCGCTGCGCGCCCGGGCGCGATTTCACCCCACCCGGCTACCGGTCGCGCACCGGCGCGAAGCGCTATAAAGAGCACATGCCTTCGGAGAAGTTCGCGCGCGAGCTGATGTTGGCCCTACCCGAGGTCGAAGAGGTGGTGGTCGCGAATTGGGGCGACCAGCCCACCTTCCGGGTGCGCAACAAGATGTTCGGACTCCTCGGACACGGGGCGCCGACGGTCTGCCTCAAGGCCACCCTCGCGGACCAGGCCGGGCTGATCGACGAGAACGCCGACGTCTTCCGGGTGGCACCGTTCTTCGGGCGGTGGGGCTGGGTCGACGTGGTGCTGGACATGGTGGACCCCGACCTGCTGGCCGAACTCGTCGAGGAGGCGTGGCGGCTGACCGCCCCCAAGCGGGTGGTCGCGGCGTTCGACCGCGCGCGGGAGGGGAACTGAGCAGCCGCCGGCCGATCGGCTACCTTCGGCGGGTCCGCGCGCTCAGGGCCACCGAGCTGGCGAGGCCCAGCGCCAGGAACCCGGCAGCGACGAACAGCGAGGTGCGGGTGGCGTCGCCGAAGCCCTCGGACAGCGCGGTGGTCACCTCCGGGCCGGCCGGCCCGAGCTTGCCCTCGTCGCCCTGCTCGCGCAGACCGGAGATGGTGCCACCGGCCGAGTCGCGGGTGGCGGTCACCAGCTGCTCCTGCACCGGCGGCGGCACCGCGGTGACCGGCTCGAGGCGATCGGTCAGGTTGTGCGCCAACGCGACCGAGAGCACCGCGCCCAGGATCGCCGAGCCGAGCGCGGCGCCGAGCTGCCGCACGGTGCTCTGCGTCGCCGAGCCCTGGCCCGACTTCTCGGTGGGGATGTCCGCCAACACCGTCCCGGTCAACTGCGCCGACGCCAGACCGAGTCCCGCGCCGTACACGGCGAGCAGCACGGCGAGCAGCCACGGGGACACCGTGGAGGAGATGAACAGCGCCACCACGACCACGCCCACGGCCTCGAGCGCCAGGCCGAGGATCACCGTTCGCGGCGCCCCGATCGCCCCGGCGATGTGCCGTGCGGCGGCGCCGGATCCGAAGGCGCCCAACGCCATCGCCGCCAGCACCAGGCCCGCGCCCATGGTCGACAGGCCGAGCGCGTTGACCAGGAACAGCGGCAGCACCAGCAGCAGGCCGAACTCTCCGATCGCGACCGCCAGGGCGGTGAGGTTGCCCCAGGTGAAGGTCGGCACCGAGAACAGGCTCAGATCGAGGAGCGCGGACCGGTGGCTGCCTCGGGCCCGGTGCCGTTCCCACACCACGAACAGCACCAGGCACACCAGCCCGATCGCACCGACGACCGGGACCACCGACACCGGAGCGTCGGCCGGCCAGTCGAATCCGAACACGCTGAACTCGGCGATCGGCTTCCACCAGCCGAGGCTCTGGCCCTCGATGAGCGCGAAGATGACGCCACCGAACCCGATCACGCTGAGCAGCAGACCGTCGACGTCGAGGCCGGGCTCGGTGATGGTGGCCTTGGTCTCCCGGACCGCGAACAGCGCACCCACGACCACGGCGAGCCCGATCGGGATGTTCACCAGGAAGATCCACGGCCAGCTGAAGTAGGTGGTCAGCCAGCCGCCGAGCAGCGGGCCGACGGCCGCCATGCCGGAGATGACCGCGCCCCAGACCGCGAACGCAACGATCCGGTCCTTCCCGCGGAAGGTGGCGTTCACGCTGGAGAGGGTGGTCGGCAGCACGAACGCGCCGCCGACGCCCTGCACCACCCGCGCCACGATCAGCGAGGTCGCACTGGTCGCCATCGCGGCGAACAGGCTGCCGGTCAGGAACACCAGGACGCCGAGGATGAACATCCGGCGCCGGCCGAGCCGGTCACCGAGCCGGCCCGCGGTCAGCAGCAGCGCCGCGAACACCACCGAGTAGACGCTGTTGACCCACTGCGCGTCGGTCAGATCGAGGTTCAGGTCGGTGATGATGACGGGCAGCGCGACACCGACGATGGTGCCGTCGATGACGATCATCGACAGGCCCGCCGCGAGCACACCGAGGCCGATCCAGGCGCGGCGGTCCGCCCTCGGCTCGGCGTCGATCTCGCTCGACTCGGTCGACATTTGGTCCTCCCTGATGGAATCGCGGCGCCGAACGCAATTTCGGCGCGACGCCTCGAGTCCACCAGGAATTCGCCGACACCGCAGCGCGACTCACTGACGGCGGGCGGAGTTCAATCCTTCGATTGATCCCGCCCGCCGGGGGTCAGGCCTCCAGGTACCGCTTCATCTTCTCCAGCGTCGTGTGCATGCCCGACTGCATCAGATGGTCGCGGTCCCTGCCGATCAGCTTCGACCGCTGCACGAGGCGCACGTACCAGGCCGGTGTCCCGTAGATCTCGCGAGTCTCGGTGAGCCTGGTGCCGGTGTCGGACGGTTCGAGCAGGTACGTCCAGCGCGCCTTCGGTTCGTCGACTTCGAACGAGAACCTCTGTCCGGCAACGGCATCGACGACGGTGCAGTGAGTGGTCCAGCGCACCGGGCCGTGCCGGTTGCTACCGGTGAAGGTGGCACCGGCCGTCCCCGGTTCACCTCCGGTCCACCGACCGCCGGTGTTCTCCGGACTGAACCGCCGGTAGCCGGCGATGTCGGTGACCACGTCCCACACCCTCTCCGGCGGCGCCTCGACGTGGACGCTCGCGGTGTCCACCGGTCAGCGACCCGGCAGGTACTGCATGGTCTTGATGAACGGGGCCAACAGCTTCGCCCACACCTTCGGCGGCATGCCCTTCGGCCCGCCGAGGTTCAGCAGGCGGGTGGTCGCGATCGTCTGCGACTCGGTGTACTTGAGCAGCCCGTCGACGCCGTGCCGGCGACCCACGCCCGAGACACCCATGCCGCCCATCGGCGCGGCGGTGCTGCCCCAGGCCGGACCGTAGCCCTCGTCCACGTTGACCGTGCCGGCCTGCACTCGAGCGGCGATGGCCTCGCCCTCGGCCTTGCTGCCCGCCCAGACACTGGCGTTGAGGCCGTACTCGGTGTCGTTGGCCTTGGCGACGGCCTCGTCGACGTCGGCGACCGGGTAGATCGACACCAGGGGACCGAACGTCTCGTTGCGCGCGCACTCCATCTCTTCGGTGACGCCGGTGAGCACGGTCGGCTCGTAGAACAGCGGGCCGAGGTCGGGGCGGGCCTTGCCGCCGGCGACGACGGTCGCGCCCTTGACCACGGCGTCGTCGACGTGCCCGGAGACGGTCTTGACCTGCGCCTCGGAGACGAGGCTGCCCATTTCGACGCCGAACTCGTAGCCCGGCGCGAGGGTGATCTTCTTGACCCGCTCACCGAAGATCCGGGTGAACTCCGCGGCCACCGGCTGCTCGACGTAGATCCGCTCGATGGAGATACACAGCTGGCCCGAGTTGGAGAAGCAGGCCCGCACCGCGGCGTCGGCAACCTCGCGCAGGTTCGCGCCCTTGGTCACGATCATCGGGTTCTTGCCGCCGAGCTCGGCGGAGAAGCCGATCAGGCGGCGGCCTGCCTGCTCGGCGAGCAGCTGCCCGGTCGCGGTCGAGCCGGTGAACATCAGGTACTCGGTGTTCTCGACGATCGCGGTGCCGACGACCGAACCCTGACCGGGGACCACTGCGAACAGCTCGCGCGGCAGTCCCGCCTGGTACAGCAGCTCGACACAGGCCAGCGCGCAGTAGGGGGTCTGGCTGTCCGGCTTGATCACCACGGCGTTGCCGGCGAGCAGCGCGGCGATGGCGTCGGAGACGGCGAGGGTCATCGGGTAGTTCCACGGCGAGATGACGCCGACGACGCCCTTCGGGTGGTGCCGGACCACGGTCTTGGTGAGGCCGGGGAGCATGCCCTGCACCCGCTTGGGCTTGAGCGCCTTGGGGGCCAGCTTCGCGTAGAACCGGGAGGTCATCGAGATGTCGAGCACCTCCTCGAGCGCGGAGGCGCGGGACTTACCGGTCTCGGCCTGGGCCATGTCCATCAGCGCGTCGCGGTTCTCGAGCACCAGGTCGCGGTAGCGGTGGAAGATGGCGGCGCGGTCGGCGGGCGAGCGCCGGGCCCACTCGCGCTGGGCGACGCGGGCGCGCTCGATGGCGGCCTTCGCGTCGGCGGCGGTACCGACGGGGACGGTGGCCAACTCCCGCCCGGTGAAGGCCTCGACGACGGGGCGCGTCGGCCGGTTCGCCGCGTCGGGGATGGCGATCAGTTCGGCGAGCCGTGCGAAGGTCGAGGCGGACGGAGCAGGCATTTCTTACCCCTACTGGTTAGTAGTTTTCGTGGTTACAGACAACCTACCGCGTCCGTGGTCGCGGTCACAGAGGATGGGCGAGAGCCGGGACCGGCGGATCGGCGATCACACACCTTCGGACAACGGCACACCCCTGCTGCGCCCGCAATACCTGTGTGCGGTCGCGAAAAGATGTGTGCCGCCGCCCCGGTCACGCCTGTGCGACGCGGCACCGCGACTAGCCTGGAGCCATGGACCCGCCGGGGACCAGGTACGTCGAGCGTGACGGGCACGCGCTCGCATACCAGGTGGTGGGCGAGGGCGGCGTCGACGTGGTCCTGTTCCTCGAGATCGGCCTCCACCCCGACCTCATGTGGACCGACCCGCACATCCACTACCTCTTCGAGCGGATGTCCACGTTCGCTCGGACCGTGTACTTCCAGCGGCGCGGCCTCGGCCTGTCCGACCCGGTCGACCACATCCCCACCCTGGAGCAGCAGGCCGACGACGTCCTCGCGGTGATGGACGAGGTCGGCATGCGCGCGGCCACGATGGTCGGCATCGGCAGTACCTGCGGTCCGCTCGCGCTGATCGCGGCCCGCGCACCGGACCGCGTCACCGGCCTGGTGCTGCAGCAGCCGTTCGTCGAGGGCGTGCTCCGCGAGGGCCCCGACCTTCCGCACGGCTGGGACCGCGCGTCCCGCGATCGCTTCGTCGACGGCTGGCGGGCCGTCTACGAGAACTGGGGTTCGGGCCAGCTCATGTCCATGTGGGATCCCACCGAGGATTCACCGTTCAATCGGCGGCTGATGGCGATGCTCGAGCGCTGCTCCGCCACCCCCGCGACCGCCCGCGCCCACCTCGAGTGGCTGTTCCGGATCGACTGGTCCGACGCGCTCCCCTCGATCCAGTGCACGACCCGAGTCCTGCATTTCGCGGCGAGCCCGGTGCCCGAGGAGGTCTCCCGGTACGTCGCGGACACGATCCCGCACGCGACGCTGCACACGTTGCCCACCGCCCAGCCCGGCTCCTCGCTCGGCGAGGCGTGGGTGCCGATCGTCGACCACATCGAGGTGCTCGCCACTGGTGTCAGTCGGCCCGTCGACGCCGATCGGTTCCTCGCGTCGGTCCTGTTCACCGACGTCGTCGGCTCCACCGAGCGGCTCGCCCAGATCGGCGACGTCGCCTATCGCGACCTGCGCGCCACTCACGAACGCCAGGTTCGCGACGAGGTCGAGCGCGCCGGGGGCCGGCTGGTGAACGTGACCGGGGACGGCACCTTCAGCGTCTTCGACGGCCCGGCGGCGGCGGTGCGCTGCGCCGCGCGGATATGCCACGACGCAGCCACCCTCGGGCTCGACGTGCGGGCAGGGGTGCACGCGGGCGAGGTGGAACGTACCGGGTCGGAACTGACGGGCATGACCGTGCACATCGGCGCACGCATCGGGGCCACGGCCGGACCCGGCGAGGTGCTCGTGTCTCGGACCGTGCGCGACCTGGTCGTCGGGTCCGGGCTCGGCTTCGTCGCCCGCGGTGAGCGCCCCCTCAAGGGCGTCCCGGGCCACTGGCCGCTGTACGCATTGGCCGACACCGAGCCGGAGCAGACGCCCCTCCCCCGAAAGGCGCCGAGCCTGACCATGATCGACCGCACCGTGCTCCGCACGGCCCGCCGGGCGCCGCAGATCCTGCGGGCCGCGGTGACCATGGCGAACGCGCATCAACGCCGGCAGTCCCGAAACGCGAACTAGGCCGGGGAAATGGACCCGCGGGTAGTGCGCGCGGCCGGCCGCGTCGCGGCCTCCTTCCAGCACCACCGCGCCCGATGACGGGCGGCGGACCGCTGCGAGCGGCACGATGGGTGCGGACTTGACCCTCACGTGGCGGGAGGCTGCACGGTGGTTGGTGTGAGCGAGAACAGGGAGTCCCGGCTGACCGTCGGCGAGGTGGCCCGGCTCGTCGGGGTGAGCGTGCGGACGCTGCACCACTACGACGAGATCGGGTTGGTCACCCCGTCGGGTCGCACGCCGTCCGGCTACCGCAGCTACTCGGCGCCGGACGTCGAGCGCCTGCACCGGGTGCTGACCTACCGGGAACTCGGCTTCCCCCTCGAGGAGATCGCGACCCTCCTCGACGATCCGTCCGCGGACGCGTTGGCGCATCTGCGACGGCAGCGCGAGTTGTTGGCGCAGCGGATCGATCGCTTGCATCAGATGGCCGCGGCCGTGGAGAAGATGATGGAGGCGAAACAGATGGGTATTCAGCTGACCCCCGAGGAACAGCGCGAGATCTTCGGGGACGACTGGCTCGGCGAGGAGTACGCGGCCGAGGCCGAGCAGCGCTGGGGCAACACCGATGCCTGGAAGCAGTCCCAGGCGCGCTCGGCGACGTTCAGCAAGGACGACTGGAAGGCCGTCAAGGCCGAGGCCGACCAGCTGAACCTCGACCTCGCGGCGGCCCTGGCCGAGGGCGTGGCGGCGGACTCGGACCGGGCGGCGGCGCTGGCCGACCGGCACCTCGAGAGCATTCGCAGGCATTACGACTGCGGCTACGACATGCAGGTGTGTCTCGCGGAGATGTACGTCGCCGACGAGCGGTTCCGGCAGCACTACGACGACGTCGCGGCCGGCCTCGCGCAGTACCTGCACGACGTGATCGTCGCCAACGCGGCCCGGCACGGCTGACCCCGGACTCCCCGCACGCTCGTCGGCCCCGCGCACCGTCGGGGCCGACGGGTGTCCGACGGCTCGGCAGCCCTACCCTTGAGGCATGCCCGACCAGCGCAAACCCAGCTTCGGCCAGTACCTCGGCTACCTGTTCGGCCGGACCCTGCCCGACTCCATGCAGGACTGGGTACGCAACGACCTGGTGGGCCGGGGCGCCTCGGTGCGCTACGTGGTCCGGTTCACGGTTCCCCTGATCCCGCTGTTCCTGGCGTTCTACCTGCTGATCCCGGGCGAGCGCTGGATCCCGCTGGCGATGATGGCGCTGCTGCTGTTCCCGGTGCTGTACTTCGCGATCGCGCTGATGAACATCTATCGCCGGCATCGCCTGCTCGCACACGGCCTCGACCCGGAACTTCTCAACGCGAAGGCGCAGCGCCGGGTCGAGCGCACCCGCGAGGACTACGAGCAGCGGCACGGTCGCGGCTAGCTAGGCTGTTGCCCGTCCGTAGACGAAGGGAAGACACATGAGCGAGCAGGTAGCCACCGCCGATCTGGCCGACGAGATCGGCCCCGACATCCGCAGCTGTGACACCCAGTTCATCCAGTTCGGTGGCAACGCAGTGTTTTCCGGCCGTATCACCACCATCAAGTGCTTCCAGGACAACCTGCTCGTCAAGCAGACCCTCGGCGAGCCCGGCAACGGCGGGGTCCTGGTCGTCGACGGCGACGCGAGCGTCCACACCGCGCTGGTCGGCGACATCATCGGCGGCAAGGGCGTCGCCAACGGCTGGGCGGGCGTGATCGTCAACGGCGCCGTTCGCGACTCGGCGATCCTGCGAACCCTCGACATCGGCATCAAGGCTCTGGGCACCAACCCCCGCAAGAGCACGCAGACCGGCTCCGGCGAGAAGAACGTGCCGGTCTCCTTCGGCGGCATCACCTTCAACCCCGGCGAGATGGTCTACAGCGACCACGACGGCGTCGTCGTCCGCGCCGAGGACTGACGCTCGAGAGTGCAGCGGGACACCGCTGCACTCTCACCGGCGGCGGACCGGTTCAGTCCACCACGGTGACCAGGTCACCGACGCTGACGTGGTCGAAGAACCACTCGGCGTTCGCGGGGCTCAGGTTGATGCACCCGTGACTGACGTTCTCGTAGCCCTGCTGCTCGACCGACCACGGCGCGGAATGGACGAAGATGCCACCCCACGTGATGCGCACCGCGTACTCGACGTCGAGGCGATAGCCCTCCGGAGAGTCGACGGGAACGCCGTAGGTCGACGAGTCCATCACCATGCTGCGGAACTTCTCGAGAACCTGGAAGGTCCCGAGCGGCGTCTCGTGTCCGGGCTTGCCCATCGACGCCGGCATCGTCCTGACCTCGCCGCCGAGGTCGACGGTGAACTGGTGCGTGGAGACGTTCGCGACTGCGACGGGACTGCCGGCAACCTGCGTTCCGGGGCCGTCGGCGGGGGCCGCTCGAGCCGCGTTGCCGACGCCGAACAGCACCACCGCGGCGACCGCGACGAGCACCCGCGCACTCTGTTTCGACCACATGGCTTACCCGCCCTTCGGAAAGACGCGGCTAGCCCTATCAGTCAAGCACTCCCGTCTCCCCGGCAACAGAGCCGAGGACAACTCGCCGGGCCAGCGTCCGCCCGGCACGGCAACGGGGTAGCTACTCCCGCGCGACCCGGGCGCTCATGCCGCCGATCTCCACGACGTCGCCCTCCCGCAGCTGTCGGCCGCGGCGCACCTCCGGCTCGCCGTTGACGCTGACCAGACCGTCCGCGATGACACCCTTGGCCTCCGCGCCGGAATCGATCAGGTTGGCCAGTTTCAGGAACTGACCGAGCCGGATGGACTCGTCGCGGATCGGGACGTCTTCGGGCGCTGGCATACCCCCATCCTCCCCCACCCCCACCCGGAACCCTTCACACTGGGTACATGACGCCGACCACGACCAGCAAACTTCCCGGGGGTCCGGCCCGGCCACCGGTCCGCGCTCTCGGCAAGCCGCCGAACGGTCGCCTCAGCCAGGTGCCGCACATCGCGGGGCTCGTGGTCGGGATCGTCTCGATCCTGGTTTTCCTGTGGAGCCTGTCGCCGGTGCTGCGTTTCCTGACCCGGGTGCCGCGCGAGTACCTCGACGCGTACTACCTCGACGCGCCGGACACCAGCTTCGCCTGGGCCCTGGTCCTCGCCCTGCTCGCCGCCGCTCTCGCCAGCCGCAAACGGATCGCCTGGTGGTTGCTGACGATCTACCTGACGCTCTTCTCCATCGTGAACGTCGCGCAGGTCGCGATCGACCGCGACCTCAACGCGGTCGGCGCCCTCGTCGTGCACGTGGCGATGGTCGCCGTGCTCGTCGCCGCGCGCCCGCAGTTCTACACGCGGGTGCGTCGCGGTGCCGGCTGGAAGGCCCTCGGAGTCCTCGTCGCCGGGCTCGCCATCGGAACCCTGCTCGGCTGGGCGCTGGTCGAGCTGTTCCCCGGCACCCTGCCGCAGAGCCAGCGACTGCTCTGGGCGGTCAACCGGGTGGCCGGTGTCGTGGTGGTCGGCAACGAGCAGTTCGACGGTCGCACACACGGTTTCGTCAACACGGCGCTTGGCCTCTTCGGAGCCCTCGCGCTGCTCGCCGCGGTCATCACGCTGTTCCGGTCGCAGCGCTCGTCGAACGCACTCACCGGTCACGACGAGTCGGCCCTGCGCGGCCTGCTGGCCCGCTACGGGGCCGACGACTCGCTCGGATACTTCGCCACCCGACGCGACAAGGCCGTCGTGTTCGCGCCGAGCGGCAAGGCCGCCGTCACCTATCGCGTGGAGCTCGGGGTGTGCCTGGCCAGCGGCGACCCGATCGGCGACGAGGAGGCGTGGCCGCACGCCGTCGACGCGTGGATGGACCTCGCCTCGACCTACGGCTGGACGCCCGCCGTGATGGGGGCCAGCGAGCTCGGCGCAACCGCCTACAACCGGGCCGGGCTCAACGTTCTGGGGCTCGGCGACGAGGCCATCCTGCACACCCGCGACTTCAATCTGAACGGCCGGGAGATGCGCCAGGTCCGCCAGGCCGTGAATCGTGTTCGCAAACACGGCATCTCGGTCCGGATCCGACGGCACCGGGACGTCCCGCCGGAGGAGATGGCGCAGGCGATTACCCGTGCGGATGCGTGGCGCGACACCGAGACCGAGCGCGGCTTCTCGATGGCACTCGGCCGGCTCGGCGACCCCGCGGACGGCGATTGCCTGCTGGTCGAGGCGATCGACGAGGAGGGCGGCGTCCAGGGCATGCTGTCCCTGGTGCCGTGGGGAACGACCGGTGCCTCCCTCGACCTGATGCGACGAAACCCGTTGGCGCCCAACGGAGTGGTCGAGCTGATGGTCACCGACCTCGCGACCGGCGCGGACAAGTTCGGCGTCACCAAGATCTCCCTGAACTTCGCCGTCTTCCGGGCCGTGTTCGAGGAGGGAGCCCGCATCGGCGCCGGACCGGTCCTGCGCGTGTGGCGTTCGGTGCTGGTGTTCTTCTCGAAGTGGTGGCAGCTCGAGGCGCTGTACCGCTCCAACGTGAAGTACCAGCCCGAGTGGGCGCCGCGATACCTGTGCTTCTCGGACAGTCGCGTGCTACCGAAGGTCGGGGTGGCCTCGGCGGTGGCGGAAGGATTCGTCACCCTGCCGCGGCTGCGCAGGCGCGACGTCAGCAAACACACCGGCGTGTACGAAGCCGTGCCTGCCGCGGTGGCCGCGGCGGTGCTTCTGCACGAGGACGGCAGCGCTCCCGACGTCCCGATCACCGAGGCCGCCGAGGCGGCCGGACCCCGGCGGCCGGAGCAGGTGCGGGTGCGGATGGACAAGCTTGCCCGGCTCACCGAGGCCGGAATCGACGGCTACCCGGTCGCCTGTCCGCCGACCCACACCGTCGCCGCGGCCGCCGGTTCGCCCGAGGGCACCCAGGTTCGCATCGCGGGCCGGCTCGTGCGGATCCGCGCGTACGGCGGCGTCGCGTTCGCCGTGGTGCGGGACTGGTCGGGCGACCTCCAGGTGCTGTTCGACCGCACCACCGTCGGGGACCGTCTCGACGAGTTCACCTCCGACTTCGACCTCGGCGACCTGATCGAGGTGAGCGGCACCATCGGCCGCAGCCGCAAGGGTGAGCTGTCCCTGCTCGCCGTCGAGTGGCGGATGAACGGCAAGTGCCTGCACCCGCTGCCGGACAAGTGGAAGGGCCTGTCCGACCCGGAGACCCGGGTGCGCCAGCGGTACGTGGACCTCGCGATCAACGCCGACGCCCGTGACTTGCTCGTCGCGCGCAGCGCCGTGGTCAAGTCGCTGCGCGACAGCCTGACCGCGCGCCAGTACCTCGAGGTGGAGACGCCGATCCTGCAGCGGGTGCACGGCGGCGCCAACGCGGCGCCGTTCCTGACCCACATCAACGCCTACCACCTCGACCTGTACCTGCGGATCGCGCCGGAGCTGTACCTCAAGCGGCTCTGCGTGGCTGGCATGGAGCGGGTGTTCGAGATCGGCCGTGTCTTCCGCAACGAGGGCGTCGACTTCAAGCACAACCCCGAGTTCACGATCCTCGAGGCCTACGAGGCGCACAGCGACTACGAACAGATGATGGTGCTCTGCCGCGAGCTCATCCAGGCGGCCGCGGTCGCGGCACACGGCCGCGAGATCATCCTGCGGCCGGATCCCGACGGCAAGCTCGTCGAGGTCGACATCTCCGGGCAGTGGCCGGTCAAGACCATGCACGGGGCCGTCTCGGAGAAACTGGGCGTCGAGGTCACCGCGCAGACCCCGATAGAGGAGCTGCGCCGGCTCTGCGACAAGCACGAGATCCCGCACCAGGCGGGCTGGGACGCCGGCGCGGTGGCGCAGGAGATGTACGAGCACCTGGTCGAGGGACAGACCGAGTTCCCCACCTTCTACACCAACTTCCCGACCTCGATGTCGCCGCTGACCAGGCCGCATCCGACCATTCCCGGAGTTGCGGCAAAGTGGGACCTGGTGGCGTGGGGCATCGAGCTGGGCACCGCGTACAGCGAACTGACCGACCCGATCGACCAGCGCGCCCGGCTGACCGAGCAATCGCTGCTGGCCGCGGGTGGTGACGAGGAGGCAATGGAATTGGACGAGGACTTCCTGCAGGCGCTCGAGCACGCGATGCCCCCGACCGGTGGCCTCGGGATGGGGGTGGACCGCGTGGTCATGCTGATCACCGGCGGCAGCATCCGCGAGACCCTCGCCTTCCCGCTCGCGAAGCCGCGCCAGTGATCGGCGAGATGACTCCCGCGTCCACGGTCGCCACCGAGGATCCGCAACGACGGGGCCGGGCGGCGCTGGTCGCCCTGCTCGTCCTAGGCCCGATCCTCTACTCGACGTGGCTGCTCGGATGGTTCCTGAGCTCGCACCTCGACCAGTCCCGGGCCTACGCCAGCGAACTCGCCGCGCTGGACCAGCCGTGGGGCCTGTTCTACCGCACCGGCGACCTGCTCACCGGCATCGTGCTCACCGTCGCGGCGGTGCTGGCGGTGTGGCTGCGCCCGCGACGACTGCTGACCACGATCGGCTGGATCGGCCTGGGGGTCTTCGCGGTCTCGACGATCCTGGACTCGCGTATGCCGCTGGACTGCGCGGCCCACGCCAGCGCGGCCTGTGCCGCGCGGGAGCAGGCCGGCCTGCTCGACGAGTCCCGCTTCCTGCACGCCTCGACCAGCACCATCGCCGCGACCGCCGCCGCGGTGTCGGTGTTCGCCTTCATCATCGCCGCCTTCCGCTACGGCTGGCCGCGGTGGACGCGATGGTCCGGGCTGGCGGTGGTCGTGGTGTACATGATCGGCAACGCGTGGACCCTGTTCGCCATCGACATGGACGGCCGCGGCGACGAAGTGTGGCTGCTCGGCTACGCACAACGACTGCAACTCGTCGCCGTCACCGGATGGATCGTGTACCTGGCCGCGATCGCCGCGAGGGAGTGGCGTCGAGGTTCCACGTGAAACCGGCCGGAAGATCATTGCAGGTCAACGGGTCCGAACTGCACGTCGTGGTGGACGGGGGCGGGCCACCCGTGCTCCTGTGCGGCGGCCTCGCCGGCAACTGGTTCGACTGGGACGCGGTCACCCGGGCACTCGAACCCGACCACACTGTGATCCGGTTCGACCGGCCCGGGTTCGGGCTCAGCGCCCCCACCGGCCTGCCGCCGACGGCGCGCGGCGAGGCCGCGCGGATCTCGGCGCTACTCGATGCGCTCGGGGTCGTCGACCCGGTCCTGATCGTCGGGCACTCGATGGGCGGCTGGTACGCGGAGACTTTCGCCAGGCTGCACCGCGACCGGGCCGCGGGTCTGGTGCTGCTCGACGCGAGTGTGGAGCCACCACGACAGCCTGCGCTGCCGTCACGCTGGCGGTACGGACTGGCCGCGGCGACCGCCGGGCTCGTGTCCGGACTCGGCTTGCAACGACTGTGCGGGCCGACGGTGCACCGGCTCGCCCACCAGTCCGAGCCGGACGCCGCGACCGCCGCGCTGATGGAGCGGATCGTCACCCGGCCGAGCTACCTGCGCGCGGTGCTGATCGAGAACGCCGCCTACGCGGATCTGCCCGCCGAGATGGTGCCGATCCGCGGCGAGGGTCCCCTGCCCGACACCCTGGTCGTCGCCGCCGACCCGGGCCGGCCGTGGTCGGGCGCGTGGCTCCGTACGCAGCGCGGGCTCGCCACGGAACTCGGTGCGCATTTCGAGGTCCTGCGGCCCGCCCGGCACACCGCCATGATCGACCGGCCCGCCGCCGTCGCCGCCCTGATCGCGGGCATGACAGGGTGAACCGGTGCAACTGCTGCTGATCCGCCACGCTCTGCCGGAGCGCATTCTCACCGCCGACGCACCCGCAGGCGCCGACCCCGCCCTCACCGCCGAGGGTCGGGCCCAGGCGGCGAGGTTGCCCGGGGCCCTGGCCCCGTACCCGATCTCGGCGATCGTCAGCAGCCCGCAACTCCGGGCCAGGGAGACCGCGGCGCCGCTCGCGACGGCGCTCGAGCTGACCGTCACCGCCGACCCCGACCTGGCCGAGTACGACTACGGCCGCTCGCACTACGTGCCGATCCACGAGGCCAAGCAGATCGCGCCGGACACCTACGCCCGAATCCTCGCCGGGCACCTGCCCGACTTCGTGGACGCGGCGGCCTTCCGATCCCGGGTCCTCGACGGGATCGACCGGGTGATCGCGAGCGCGGAGCACGAGGACACCGTGGCGGTGATCGCGCACGGCGGGGTCGTCAACGTGTACCTACAGCACCTGCTCGGCCTCGACCGGCCGCTGACCTTCCCGATCGACTATGCGTCGGTGACCCGGATCCTGGTGTCCCGTAACGGCAACGCCCGGCCCGCGTCGATCAACGAGACGGGGCACGTGCGGGACCTGCTGGCCCGTCACCGCTGAGGTCGGACCGCTACGAGGACACCGGCGTCAGCGGATGAATCGCCGGTGCGCCCGCCAGGTGCGGGCCGAACGTCGCCAGCGCGGCCTGCAGGTGCGGAGCGGCCAGGTGCGCCTGCAGCGCCTCCTGACCGGTCCACACCTCGATGGTGACGAAGGTTCCTGGCGCCGAGGACGATTCGTACAGGTCGTACGAGACGCAACCCTTCTCCGCACGGCTGGCGGCGGCGAGGGCAGACAGGCCCTCGCTCACCGCCGCTTCCGATCCGGGCTCGGCGACGATGGTGGCGACCACCCTGAGCTCAGACATTCGCTCTCCCAATCGCTCGCGGCCTGACGTCAGGCCTTGCCCCGAAGCCAGCCGGCCAGCCAGGTGCCGGGGGTGTTCCCCGCGGCGTCGACCGTGTAGTGCCAGTAGCTCTGGTGCACCCCGGAGCCGTAGAACTGCTCGAGCTGCCCGATCCGCTGATCGTTCGCCTGATCGCTCAGCTGGTTCTGCAGGGCGGGGATGCCGCCCGCACCGAGCAGGTCGCTCCAGATGGCACCGGCCTGCGGCACGTAGCTCGTCGAGTCCGAGGAACCCGGATCGGAGTTCACGGCCGCCGCCCCCGCCAAACGGGTGACGAAGTCGGTGCGCTCCGTGGAGCAGTAGAGGTCGCCCGGGGCGCAGAACGTCACGGTTCGGTCGCTGATCCACCCGAATCCGCCGAGCCGCGGTCCACCCGCGCCGTTGCCCGGCACCCGCGGACCGATCAGCGCGTCGGTCTCCGAGCGGCGCGGATCCGACAGCAGGCCCACGCCCGCAATCTTTTCGGGCCGGATGGTGCTGGTTCCGGTGCCGATCTCGGCGGCGAGGTCGCCCGCGGCGTCCGCACCCTGGCTGTAACCGATGATCGCGAACCGGGTGCCGGCACACCGCTGCTGCATCGCCTCGAGCATCCCGCGGGCGTTGTCCGTCGCCTGCTTCTTCGACGCCCCGTACACCTCGCCCTCCCAGGGGAAGGCCGTCGCAACGTAGGTGACGTAGTCGGAACGGATGTTCGCCCCGCCGAGGCGGTCCGTCACCTGAGCCAGCATGCCCGGCCCCGGCTGCTTGTCTGCCTTGTTGGACGTCTCCCAGGTACCGGGCACCGCCACCACGTACAGACTCGGGCAATCCCCGGCCGGAGCGGCCTGCGCCACGGCACCGGAAACGAACAATCCGGCGGCGGCCGCGGCACACGCTGCGACGATGGCCGAGAACTTCTTCACACGCATGACTGGCCCCCAAAGTACTTACGAATTCGTCCGACCTACCAGGTGTCGATGGTCGCATCGAAATGTGTCGAAATGATGCACAAACGGTGAAGAAACGTTACCGCAGCGGACCGCCGATTCGCAGCCAACGTCGGCCGAACAATGGACAAATACGGCGCCCGAATCCGGCCGCCTGAGCGTCGCGGGCAGAATCGAGGCATGGTCGACACCCCCGTGCTCCTCACCATCGGTTCGGTCTGCGTGGGATTCGTCCTGTTCGTGACCGCCGCCAGCGGCGCCCGCGGCGGCTGGCACCGCGGGTTGGTCATCGCCCTGTTCGTCGCCGCGGTCTGCTTCCTCACCGCCGTACCGCTCACGGTCGCGCTCACCGCAGGGGTGTAGCGCCCGCACGATCCGCTTCCCGAGAACTGCGGGAATGCAGAGTGCGCCGCCAGACTCGACCGGCGACGCACTCTGCATGTGATCCGGGACTACCTGCCTATCCCGGCGTCACCTGGATCAGGACCCGAAGATGTTCTCGAGGCTGCCGACGCTGCCCGTGCCACCACCGGTACCCGGACCGTCCGGGACCGTCACCGTCCGCACGGCCGCGGCCGAGTCGGTGAAGCCTTCCGCACCGTGGAACTCCGCCGTGACCGCGAACGTGCCCGCGGCGTCGAAGGTGTGCGGGAGGGTTGCAACACCGTTGACCACGGCCACCGGGGAACCGATCGCGACGCCGCCGATCTTGAACTGCACGGTGCCGTTGGCATTGGCCGGGGTGGTGGTCGCCTTCAGCGTCACCGTGTCACCCTTGGCGACGCTGCCGATCGCGTCGAGCGTGGTGGTGGTGACCACGTCGTTGGGCGACGGAGCCGACACCACCACCGACTTCGCAGCCGACACCGAATCGTGGAACCCCGCACCCGCCGTGAACGCCGCCGTGATCGAATGCGACGCCACCGTGTCGAACGTGTGCGCCAACGTCGCCACACCACCCGAAACAGCAACCGGCCCACCGATGTTCACATCGCCATCCTTGAACTGCACCGTACCCACCGCCGCAGCAGGAGCAACCGTCGCAGTCAGATCAACCGACGCACCCGTCAACGCCGTCGCCGGCACCGACAACTCCGTCGTGGTGTTCACGATCGGAGCCGTGACGTCGATGTTCGAGGCCGCCGACGTCGAGCTGACGAATCCCGGGCCCGCGGTGAAGACCGCAGTAATGCTGTGCGCACCGACCGTGTCGAACGTGTGCGGCAACGTCGCGACGCCACCACTGACCGGAATGACCCCGCCGATGTTGTTCGCACCGTCCTTGAACTGCACGGTGCCCACCGCGTTCGCCGGCCCGACGTTCGCCGTCAGGTCCACCGACGTGCCCGTGACGGCCGTCGCCGGCACCGCCAGCGTCGTCGTCGTGGTCGCGTCCGGAGCCGACACCACGACCGACTTCGCAGCCGACACCGAATCGTGGAACCCCGCACCCGCCGTGAACGCCGCCGTGATCGAATGCGACGCCACCGTGTCGAACGTGTGCGGCAACGTCGCCACACCACCCGAAACAGCAACCGGCCCACCGATGTTCACATCGCCATCCTTGAACTGCACCGTACCCACCGCCGCAGCAGGAGCAACCGTCGCAGTCAGATCAACCGACGCACCCGTCAACGCCGTCGCCGGCACCGACAACTCCGTCGTCGTCTCCACGATCGGAGCCGACACCACCACCGACTTCGCAGCCGACACCGAATCGTGGAACCCCGCACCCGCCGTGAACGCCGCCGTGATCGAATGCGACGCCACCGTGTCGAACGTGTGCGCCAACGTCGCCACACCACCCGAAACAGCAACCGGCCCACCGATGTTCACATCGCCATCCTTGAACTGCACCGTACCCACCGCCGCAGCAGGAGCAA
>NZ_JBHZAH010000023.1:0-55525 GCF_042754225.1 Rhodococcus sp. NPDC059234 | reverse complement strand
CACGGGGGGGGGGGGGCACGGCCGCCACGGGGCCCCCCATCGCCCCCCCCCCCCCCGGCCGGCCGGCCGGAGGCGTTCAATAGACCGTGCACTCGAACGATGCTTGCTGAGGCGAAGGGGCTGAGGAACATGGGTTCGATCACGATGGACGTCGTCCAGGACCTGCTCAAGCTGGTCATGGACCTGATGGCGGGCATGCAGAACGGCCAGGGCGGCGGAACCGGGAAGGGCGGCGGCGGGCTGCTCGGCGGACTCGGCGGCGGCGGACTGAGCTAGCCGGTCACGCCCGCCGCGCGGTCACCTTCTCGCTCTCGATTCGTCGCTCGAGCCGCGTGTCGTCCGCATTGTCGACCTGGACCAGCGAGGCCCCGACCGCCAGTACCGCAAGCAGGCCGTCGATCAGGTCCTGCGTGGTCGACCAGTGCGAGGTGGACAGTACCCGGTCCGATCCGGAAAAGCCCTGCGCGGCAGCGGAATCCAGAGACTCCTGCAGCACCTGCTCGACCGGCCGGCCGTCCAGTGCGGCCGCGGCCGGGTCCGACCTGTCGGGACGGAACTGGTCGCCGTGCACGCGAACGGATGTGGCGTAGTCGGTCACCCCGACCGGCAGGTTCTCGACGGGCCTACCGAACGCGTCCAGCGACAGCACCGCCACCTCGGCGGCATCGGCCACGTCGTCGAGTCGGTCCGCGGTCACCAGTGCGAGATCGGCGTCCGGGTCCGCCGCGAGCACGACCTCCAGTCCCGCCCACCAGCAACCCAGCAGCACCGCCGCCGTCTGCCAGTGCGCGGGCAGCAGCACGGACACCCGGGCGCCGGGGACGAGGCCGAACTCGTCGCGCACCAGGTTCGCCGTCTTGGCCGCCCAGTTCGCCAGCGTCAACGCGGACAATTCGATGCGCGCACCCGTCGCGTCGTCGTAGTAGGTGATGCGCGGGACCGCGGGATCCCGCCGGAGGACGGGGTCGAGCAGGTCACCGGTCAGGTTGCCGGTCGAGCCGCTGCGATCTGGCACGTGAATCCGCCGTTCTAGTTGACGCACTGGGGACCCTTGCGGCCCGCGTCGATCTTCGGGCTGGGGGCCGGCGCGGTGGTGCCCGCGCCCTGGGAACGAACGATAGAGGCGGACGCGGACGACGTCGACGCCGAGGTGGAGTCGGAGCCGGGCCCGGTGTAGTCGGTGGCGATGACGACGCGGATCGTGCCCGACGGCAGCGAACTGTCGCCGACGACCTGCAGGCCACCGAGCGCGTCGGCCACCGACGTCGCGCCGGCCGAATCGGGGTCGGCGGCGAGGACACGACTGCTGCTCACCGAGGTGCCGGTGTTGTTCCCGACCTTGCCCGGGACATAGCCCTCCGCGGACAGCGCCTCCGACACCCGGGCGGCCAGGCCGCCGATCCCGCTGTCGTTGGACACGTCCACCGTCACGGTCGACGGGTCGACGGCCGGCCGGGGCGGACTGGAGTCGGGCTCCGCGCCCGCCAGCGACGCGACGTACTTGTGCACCGCCTTCGGGTCCACCTGGACGATGGACTCGCCGTAGTCGGTCGTCGCGTTGATGTCGATCACCGGGATGGTCTCGAACTTGACCTGACCGCCCGCGAGGTTCTGCAGCTGCCGGGCGAACCCGATGATGTCCCAGTCCGCGTCGAGGACCACCGAGCGTTGCACAGCCGAGCTGAGTTCCTTGAGCTTGCCGGGGTTGCTGAGGGTCTTGGCACTCAGTACCTGGTGTACCAACGAGGCCATGAACACCTGCTGGCGCACGATCCGGTCGAGATCACCACGCTCGAGGTCGTGCCGTTGCCGGACGAACGAGAGGGCGTTGCCGCCGGTGAGGGTCTGCTCGCCGGCGGGGAACCGGGCGCCCGACATCGGCTCGTCCACCGCGTTGTTCAGGCACACGTCCACGCCGCCCACCGCGTCGGTGAGCAGCACGAAGCCGAGCAGGCCGATCTCGGCGTAGTGGTCGACTGTGACACCGGTGAGGTCCGCGACCGACTTGACCAGAGCCTCGCGTCCGGCCTGGGTGGCCTGCTTGTCGGCGTCGGCTTCCGCGGTGCCCTCGTCGAGCAGCCGCTGCTTCTCGGTGGCCTTGGTGGAGCCGAACGCCGCGTTGATCTTCGACATCCCTATCCCGGGAACCTTGACGTAGGAGTCGCGGGGGATGGAGATCGCGGTCGCCGAGTCGCCGTTGCTCGGGATCCGCACGAGCACGAGGGTGTCGGTGTTGTCCGCCTCCGCGTCGCCGGCGTGCAGCGAGGCGAGTTCGCTTTGTGAAAGCGGGTTTCCGTGCGCGTCGGTGCGGCTGTCGGTCCCCACCAACAGGATGTCGACCGCGCCGTCCTTGACGCCGCCGAGGCCGAGGCGCGTGGTCGCGAGGTTCGACTCGAGGGAATCCACACTGCGCCAGGCGAATCCGGTGACCACCAGTACCAGCACGGACAGTGCGGCAGCGGCGAGCTGGACTGGGCGGGCAGCCGTTCGGCGAACTTCCGACGACGGCACGGGCCGGTCGTCGTGCGGCCTGGCGCCGCCCGACCGGCCCCCGTCCGATGCTGTTCGGTCCGGCACTTTCTTGTCCGGCAAACTCTGCCCCTCCATACGATGTGCTGTGGTCCGACCCGCCCTCCAGGCTACTGGCGAACACCCAGCATCCGAGTGACCCCGTTCCGGCGTGCCAGACTTTGCGCTGTGACGAAGATCCTTGTGACGGGAGCGGGTGGACAGCTCGGCAGCCAGCTTCTCGGCCGCGGCGACTCGGCCGGATTCGACCTGGTCGGCCTCACCTCGGCGGAGCTGGACATCACCGACGCGGAGGCGGTCGGGGACGCCGTGGAGCCCGGCGCCGTGGTGCTCAACTGCGCCGCCTACACCGCCGTCGACGCCGCCGAGTCGGACGAGCAGACCGCGCACCGGGTCAACGTCGACGGTGCCCGGAACCTGGCGCGCGCGTGCGCACGCCGCGGCGCTCGGTTGATCCACGTGTCCACCGACTACGTCTTCGCCGGCGACGCGAGCGTTCCCTACGAGCCGGATGCGCCGACCGGCCCGCGGACCGCGTACGGGCGCACCAAACTCGCGGGGGAGCGTGTGGTGCTCGAGGACGACCCGAGCGCGGTGGTCGTGCGGACCGCGTGGGTCTACACCGGCGCCGGATCGGACTTCGTGGCGACGATGCTGCGGTTGCAGCGCGAGCGCGACACCGTCGACGTCGTGGACGACCAGATCGGTTCCCCGACCTACGCCGGCGACCTCGCCGCGGGACTGCTCGAGCTGGCGGGGCGCGAGGACGTACCCGGCGGCGTGCTGCACGCCACCAATTCGGGGCAGGCGAGTTGGTTCGAGCTCGCCCGAGCGGTGTTTTCCGGGGTGGGCGCAGACGCGGCGCGGGTCCACGCCTGCAGCAGCGCGCAGTTTCCGCGTCCGGCGCCCCGGCCTGCGTATTCGGTGCTGTCGCCGGCGGCCTGGGCGGCGGCCGGACTGACTCCGCTGCGGCCGTGGCGGGTGGCCCTGGAGGCAGCCCTGGCGGGGTTGCCCCCCGTTTGCGACTAGTCTTGCCCGCGTGAGTTCGCAGCTGGCCGTGGTGACGGTGACGTATTCGCCCGGCAGACATCTTCAGGAATTCCTGGACAGTCTCGAGGACGCAACCCGGATGTCGACGCAGGTCGTCATGGCCGACAACGGGTCGACCGACGGAGCGCCGGAGGCCGCCGCCGCGGCGAATTCGAACGTGCGCCTGCTGCGGACCGGCGGGAACATCGGGTACGGCGGCGCGATCAACCGCGCGGTCGCCGAGCTCGACCCGTCCTGCGAGTTCGTGATGATCGCGAACCCCGACATCCGCTGGGGTGCCGGCTCCATCGACGCGCTGCTCGACGCCGCCGTGCGGTGGCCGCGGGCGGGCGCGCTGGGGCCGCTGGTGCTCGAACCGGACGGGAGTGTCTACCCGTCGGCCCGGCACGTTCCGGGTCTGGTCTCCGGCGCCGGGCACGCAGTGCTCGGCACGGTGTGGCCGTCGAACCCGTGGACCACGCGCTACCGACAGGAGGACGAGCAGGTCTCCGAGCGGTCGGTCGGATGGCTGTCCGGTTCGTGCCTGCTGGTGCGTCGGGCCGCGTTCGACTCGATCAACGGATTCGACTCGCGGTACTTCATGTACATGGAGGACGTGGACCTGGGCGACCGGCTCGGCCGGGCGGGCTGGCACAACGTGTTCGTGCCCTCCGCGGAGGTCACCCACGCGAAGGGGCATGCGGCGGGCCGGCATCCGGAGCTGATGCTGCCCGCACACCATCAGAGCGCGTACCGGTTCCAGGCGGACCGGCACCCGCACTGGTGGCAGGCGCCGCTGCGCTGGGCGCTCAAGGGGGGACTGGCGGTGCGGTCGAAGGTGGCCGTCGCGGCCGCCGTACGAAGCAGGGCGAAGAACGAGGGGGATGCGCACGATGACTGACAAGACGACGACCGTGGACGCGGTGATTCTGGTCGGCGGCAAGGGCACCCGGCTGCGGCCGCTGACCCTGTCCGCGCCCAAGCCGATGCTGCCGACGGCCGGGCTGCCGTTTCTGACGCACCTGCTGGCCCGGATCAAGGCGGCCGGGATCACCCACGTGGTGCTCGGTACCTCCTTCAAGGCCGAGGTGTTCGAGGAGTACTTCGGTGACGGCTCCGACCTCGGTCTCGAGATCGAGTACGTCACCGAGGACGAGCCGCTCGGCACCGGCGGCGGCATCCGCAACGTGCTGCCGAAGCTGCGGGCCGACAATGTCGTGGTCTTCAACGGCGACGTGCTCGGCGGCACCGACCTTCGCGCCGTCCTCGACACCCACATCGCCACCGAGGCAGATGTCACGATGCACCTGGTGCGGGTCGGCGATCCGCGCGCCTTCGGGTGTGTGCCGACCGACGCGGACGGCCGGGTCACGGACTTCCTGGAGAAGACCCAGGATCCGCCGACCGATCAGATCAACGCCGGCTGCTACGTCTTCAAGCGCGAGATCATCGAGAAGATCCCGGCGGGCCGCGCGGTGTCCGTGGAGCGCGAGGTGTTCCCCGGCCTGCTCGCCGACGGCCGACGGGTCTACGGGCACGTCGACAACGCGTACTGGCGGGACATGGGCACCCCCGAGGACTTCGTCCGTGGCTCGGCGGACCTGGTGCGCGGGATCGCGCCCTCGCCCGCGCTCGACGGTCCGCGCGGGGAGTCCCTGGTGCATCCCGGCGCGGGCATCGCGCCGGGCGCGGTGCTGATCGGCGGGACCGTGGTCGGCCGCGGGGCCGAGGTCGGCGCCGGCGCGCGACTGGACGGCGCGATCCTGTTCGACGGCGCGGTGGTCGAGGCGGGCGCGACGGTGGAGCGTTCGATCGTCGGGTTCGGTGCCCGGATCGGCCCGCGGGCGCTGGTGCGCGACGCGGTGATCGGGGACGGCGCCGACATCGGCGCACGGTGCGAACTGCTTCGCGGCGCGCGGGTGTGGCCGGGGGTCACGCTGCCCGACGGCGGGGTGCGGTTCTCGACCGACGTCTGAGTTTGTTGCTCAATGCAACCCTGATCTGATGTGACCGGGCGCACGCTGGCACCATAGGTCGGGTGAACTCGCCGGAACCTGTATTTCACCGCTACGTCGCGCTCGGTGACTCGTTCACCGAGGGACTCGGGGATCCTGCGCCGGCGCGGCCGAACGGGCTGCGTGGCTGGGCCGACCGGGTCGCCGAGCAGTTGGCGGCCCGGACCGACGACTTCGGGTACGCCAACCTGGCCGTCCGCGGCAAGCTCCTCGGCCAGGTCCTCGACGACCAGCTGGACGCGGCCGTCGCGATGGAACCGGACCTGGTCACCGTCTACGCCGGCGGCAACGACTTGATGCGTCCGTCGGTGGACATCGACGCACTGGTCGAGCGCTACGACGCCGCGATCGGCAAGCTGACCGCGACCGGCGCGACCGTCGCAGTGTGGACCGCCTACGACGCCGGCTGGAATGCGGTCTTCCGTACCCTCCGCGGACGCACCGCGGTCTACAACGAACTCGTCCGCGAGGTGGCCGAGCGGCACGGCGCCACCCTGGTCGACTTCTGGCGGTTCGACGGCTACGACGACGAGCGGATGTGGGACTGGGACCGTCTGCACATGGCGACCCCCGGGCACGAGCGGATGGCGGTCGAGGTGCTCGACGCACTCGGTGTCCCGCATCGGTTGGTCGCGCCGGACCTCGGTCCCGTCCCGTTCCAGACCAAGGCCGACCGGCGCCGGGTGAACTACACCTGGACCAAGGACTTCCTCGGCCCGTGGATCGGGCGACGGCTCACCGGTAAGTCCTCCGGTGACGCCGTCGCCGCGAGAAGGCCCGAGTTGGGCCCGATTTCGGTCGAGGACTGACATCGGGCCCGTCGCGGGTCGGCGATGGGTTCGGGGTCACTCTCCGCTTCAGTACGCGGCGACGTCGCTGGTGTGCAGGTTTCCGGCGAACTGCTGGAAGTCGGCCAACTGGTCGGGGCAGTAGATTCCGAGTACCAGAAGTTCCCCCTTCACGACCCGGTCGTCGACGATCACCGGCCGGGTTCCCGGCCCGCCCGCTCCGTTGGCCATCTGCGACAGCAGGTTCGCGCGTGTCAGAGCCGAGTTCGGATCGGCGCAGACCGCTCCGCCGTCGTCGCCGAGCACCCGCACGAGCTGCTCCTCGGACGGTGCGTGCGCACCAGCCTGCTCGAGTGCCGCGATGAGCTGATTCGCCTTCTGCTCGGCCTGCGCCGTCGACCTTGCCGACGAGAAGGCGATGAGAGCGAGGACCAGCAGCAGCCCGAACGTGACCGCGACGACGACGTACATGATCGTGCGTCCTCGGGCGTTCTCCGGTTCGGTGTCCATGGTCATGACGAACTCCCCTCCGGCTGCTTCCAGGAGGGCTTACGCAACCGGTAGAACAGGTACGGAACGAGCAACCCGAGTCCGAGCGCCCCGGCGGCGACGAACACGAAGTACAGACCGGCGTTGCCGGAACCGAATTGGGATGGCGGAATGAAGCCGATCAGCAGTGCGGCCAGCGATGCGGTGAAACCGACTCCGCACAGGCCAACCAACATCGGTGCCCGGTAGCCGCGCGGATGGTCGGGAGCCCTGCGCCGCAATCGAACTGCGGCGACGAACATCAACAGGTACATGATCAGATAGACCTGCGTCGTGATCACCGAGAAGATCCAGTACGCGCTGGAGACGTCAGGAATGAAGGCGTACAGCAGGGCGATCACGGTGGTGATCAAGCCCTGGGTGACCAGAATGTTCTGCTGGACGCCGTTCTTGTTCACCCGCTGTAGGAATGGCGGAAGATAGCCTTCCTGCCGGGAGATCAGGAGCAGACCCCTCGACGGGCCGGCAAGCCAGGTCAGCATGCCGCCCAGTGATGCTGCCACCAGCATGATGCCGACGATCGGGGTCAGCCATTGCGAGCCGAACTGCGCAAAGACGGCGTCGAACGCCTGCATCACGCCGGCCGTGAGGGACAGTTGTTCAGCCGGGACCACCCAGCTGATCGCCAGCGCGGGCAGGATGAAGATCATCAGCACCAGGCCCATGGCCAGAAACATCGACCTCGGGAAGTCCCTGGCGGGGTTGCGCAGGGACGACACGTGCACCGCGTTCATCTCCATGCCCGAGTAGGACAGGAAGTTGTTGACGATCAGCACCAGGCTGGCCAGCCCGGCCCAGGCGGGCAGCAGGTGGTCGACAGTCATCGGTGCGGCCGACGGGTTGCCCTGGCCGAGGAAGACGGCGCCGAGGATGACGAGTACGGCACCGGGGATCAGGGTGCCGATGATCAGGCCGCCGCTGGCCAGTCCGGCAACCCCCTTGGTGCCGCGGGAGGAGATGTAGACCCCGGACCAGTAGGCGACCATGATGACCAATGCGGTCCAGACCCCGCTGCTGGCCAGCGCCGGATTGATGACGTATGCAAGGGTGCTCGCAACGTACCCGAGCAAGCTGGGGTAGTAGAAGATTGTCATCGCGAATTGGCACCACACCGCCAGAAAGCCCATCGGTTTGGAGATTCCGAGGGCCACCCAGTTGTAGACGCCGCCCTCCCAGCCCGAGGCCAATTCGGCCGAGACGAGGGACGTCGGCAGCAAGAACACCAATGCGGGAACCAAGTAGAGGAACACGCACGCAAGGCCGTACACGGCCATGGTCGGCGAGGGCCGCAAGCTCGCCACCGAACTGGTGGTCATCATCGCCAGGGCAATCCATGAGATCCAGGAACCGGAAGGAGCCCGGGTTCGTGCCGCGGCCTCGGCGGTAGGAGGTGTCGCGGGCACATCCGTCGCACTCATGGCGTCCACCGCCCAGGCGCTCGGCGCACCCGCGGTGCCGCGGCGGTGCGGAGGTGTCGGCCCGGCTCGCCGGTCGCCCCGACGGCCCTGTCGTGATCTGTCATCTCGCTCGACTCCTCGTCGCGGCGCCGCTGCGACGCCGTCCTGATCGAAACGCAGTGTCGTTGCACGACTTCACCTCTCTGATCGAAGTGGGCGCCTGGCCGGAGCTGGTCGACGATCCGGCGCCGCCCAGCACGAGGGGGCACCAGCAGCGTGGGTTGCGCGGCTACGGAGCACTGCCTGCTCGACGCTCTCGCACAGCCATGTCGTCACTTCACTGTTGCGGTTCGGGAAACCGCTCGGTGAGCTCTATTTTGCGCCTATCCGGTCCCGTATCCCAGACCAATTCGCTATTCGATGCCGCTGTACCCGAGGCGGTGACCAGGCAGCAACCGAGCCTCGAACGGTCGCGACCTCCGTTCGTGCGCGGCGGCGGAGAATGAGAGGTACACGTCCGTTCGACTCGTTCGGGACCTGGGATGAAGATGTCCGAGGATCAGTCGACCGGAAAGGGTTTCGCGGAAGGCACGTCGACCTGGAGGCCACAGAGTGTCTGAATCCACAAGCACCGGGGACACGGGTCCTGCGCGACGTCCGGGAGCTGCCGAGGTGCCGACGAGCGGGCACTCGATGACGGTGCGCGGTGCCGCCTTCCTCGGCGTCGGCTCGATGGTGGGCGCCGGGATCTTCGCTCTCCTCGGTGAA
The DNA here is from genome assembly GCF_042754225.1 of Rhodococcus sp. NPDC059234. Classification (NCBI taxonomy): domain Bacteria; kingdom Bacillati; phylum Actinomycetota; class Actinomycetes; order Mycobacteriales; family Nocardiaceae; genus Rhodococcus; species Rhodococcus sp. NPDC059234. The sequence continues at coordinate 46,450 of NZ_JBHZAH010000023.1, read as the reverse complement.
GCCGGTGCGGTCGCCGGTTCCGCGGTGTGGCTGTCCTTCGCTGTAGCGGGCGTCGTGGCGACGCTCCAGGGCTACGCGGTGGCCAAACTGGGGGCCCGCTACCCCTCGTCCGGCGGCATCGTGACCTTCCTTCTGCGGGGATACGGTCGCGGACACGTCACCGCCGTCACGTCGTGGCTGCTCTACTTCGCGGCGATCATCGTCACCGCGATGGTGGCCGTGTCCTTCGGCAGCTACGGTTCGGCCCTGTTCTTCGACGACTCGGTCGCCTGGGCTCGGATCTTGACCAGTGCGGTGATCCTCTTGGTCGGCGCCGTCAACATCGCGGGCGCGAAGCTCATCGATCGGGTGCAGAGCTTGATCGTGGTCGTGCTCCTCGCCGTATTCGCGGTGTTCATCGTGGTCACTCTCGCCCAGCTCGACCCGAGCCTGCTGGCCCGCTCGACCCACCCGCCGGCCACCGACATCATTTCCAGCGTCGCTCTGACCTTCTTCGCGTACCTCGGATTCACAGTCATCAGCTTCACCGGCGGCGACCTCCCGAACCCGCAGCGCAACCTTCCGCGGGCGATGTATCTCGCACTGGGCATCACCTCGGCGTTGTACATCCTCATCGCCCTCGGTGTCTTCGGCAGCCTCACGGTGCAGGAAGTCGTCGACAACGGCGACACTGCGCTCGCCCTCGCGGCAAAGCCCACACTGGGGGAGGCTGGTTTCGCGATGATGGCCGTCGCGGCACTCCTCGCGACCTCGTCGTCGGCAAACGCCAACATCTACGCGGCCGCCGGTTCGACGGCGAAGCTCGCCGAGTCGGGCATCTTTCCACCCCTTTTCGGTCGGCTCGCCCGAGTGGGCGGAACATGGGGCCTGGTCATCTCCGTCGTTCTCATCCTGCTGCTCGCGAATCTCGTCGATCTGACCGCGATCGCGTCGCTCGGGAGCGTGGTGGCGCTGGCCATCTTCCTGGTCACGTCTGTCGCGGCCTACCGGCTGAGGTCCGAGACCGGTTCCAGCGCGAGCGTGCTGCTGGTCGGAATCGTGCTCACGTTCGCGGTGCTGGCCGTGTTCGCGGTCCAGACCCTCCGTACCGAACCCGAAACGTTCGGCGCAATGATCGGGATCGTTGTGCTCGCGGTGGTTATGGATCTTCTCTGGAGCCGGCGGCGGCACAGGGCTGCCGAAGGAGAGGTCCGTGGGTGAGCGGCACCGCTCACCGCAGAGCGGCCAACCCGACCAGGTGATCGATGGTCTCGCGCTCAGCCGCTTCGGGCAGCGCGTCGACCGGCCACCATCGCAGATCGGTGGATTCGTCCGATCGCACGATCGGCGCACCGGCCGGCGCCCACACCAGGAAGCGCAGGTCCAGGTGCCGGGTCGGTTGCCCTAGCGAGCAGGTGATCGGGTGGGTGTGCGCGGACAGCAACACCGGGTCGATCCGCAGGCCTTCGATGCCGGATTCCTCGGTGGCCTCGCGCAGCGCGGCGTCCACCACGGTCTCGTCGGCCGGTTCGCAGTGCCCGCCGAGTTGGATCCACCGCCCGACTCGCGGGTGCAGGGTGAGCAGTACCTGCCGCCGGTCCTCGCTGAGCACCAGCGACGACGCGGTGATGTGGCCCGGTGCGTGCTCGCGTAGGCACCCCAGCGGTGCCGAGTCGAGGAAGGCGAGCATGGTGTGCCGCAGCGACTCGTCGGCGGCGTCGCGCGTCCGCCAGTCGAGCAGGGCCTCGCGGGCCGATCGGTGCAGGGACTGCGCGCTCACATCTCCACCAGCAACTCGCCCGGTGTCACGGGACGGCGCGGAGCCAGCGGTTCGACCGGGTTGCCGACCGCGACGGCGCCGAGCGCTTGCCAGTCGGCGCGCAGTCCGAGTTCGTCCCGGACCAGGTCCGCGGCGAAAATGGTGGACCCGATCCAGCAGCTTCCGATTCCCTTGGTGGCCAACGACACCAGCAGGCCCTGCACCGCCGCCCCCGCCGCCACGGTGAACATGGTCTGCTCGGCCTGGGTGCGGGCACTGTCCGGGTAAGAGTGCGCACCGTCGGGCACGCAGAACGGGATCACCAGTTCGGGCGCCTCGAAGAGAATGTTGCCGCGGTCGAGGCGCCGGGCGATTGCCGCCTCGCTCAGCCCGTCGGCGGTGAGATCCGCCCGCCAGCGCGCCCGCATCGCGTTGAGCAGTCGGAGCCGGGTGGCGGGGGTCCTGATCCAGACGAACCGCACCGGGCGGGTGTGGTGCGGTGCGGGCGCCGTCAACGCCTCCGCGATCGCGTCCCGCACCGCCTGCGGGTCAACGGATTCGGAGGAGAACTCGCGAACCGATCGGCGCAGCAGCAGTGCCTCGCCGCGGCCCTGGGCGAGGGCCTCGTTGGTGCCGAGCCAGAACAGGTCCTCCTCGCCGCGGCGCAGCAGGTCCTGCGCCCCGGATCCGTCGTCCTCGAGCGACATCCCGCGCACGACCGCCACGGGGACGCCGCCGACCTTGCCCTTGACCAGATCGCCCGCCGCGGCCAGTTCGTCCGCGACCGCCACCGAGGTGACGAACAACTCGTTCCCCTGGGCGTCGACCGAGCCGGCGTACCCGTGCAGTACCGGCAGGCCCGCCGAGCCGATCGCGGCGTCGGTCTGGCCGTGCCGCCAGGCCCGGCCCATCGTGTCGGTGACCACGACCGCCACGGTGACTCCGAGCAGCTGCGCGATCCGCGCCCGCAGTGTCCGTGCGCTCGCGTCGGGATCCTCGGGCAGCAGGGCCAGTTCCGTGGGGTGCACGTTCGAGCCGTCGATCCCCGAGGCGGCCTGCACGATGCCGAGACGGTTCTCGGTGATCAGGGTGCGGCCCTTGCGGGCGACCACGCGCACGGCCTCCTGGTCGACGAGAACCCTTCGCGCGGCGTCTCTCTCGTCGGGGTCGGTCGGAGACTCCACGATCCGGCCCTCGACCTTGGAGACGATCTTGCTGGTCACGACGAGTACGTCGCCGTCGGTCAGCCAGGGCGCTGCCGCCGCGATCGCGGCGGCAAGGTCGTCGCCGGGCCGGAACTCCGGAAGGCCGGGCACGGGCAGGATTTCGACGCCGCCGCCCGCGCCGTGGTCGACGACGGCGCTCACACGCTCACCCCGGCCAGTCGCAGGGCCACCCGCGCCATCTCGGCGGTGGTCTCGGGATCGGTCATCAGCAGCGGGACCGCCTCGACATCGACCCCGGGAACGTCCGCGGTGTCGGTCTCGTGGATCAGCCATCCGTCGAGAATCCCGGTTTCCGAACGCGATCCGTAGTACCGGCCGATCGCCTCGGCCGAGGTCTGCACGCCGATCACCTCGAGGCACTCGTCGGCCATGCCGCGCAGCGGCTTACCGTCGATCACGGGGGACAGGCCGACCACCTTCGCCCGCCCGGTGCGGAGGGCGCCGCGGATGCCGGGCACCGCCAGGATCGCGCCGACGCTGACCACCGGGTTCGACGGGGCGAGCAGGATCGCGTCGGCGTTCTCGAGGGCCTCGAGCACGCCGGGGGCGGGGGTGGCCTTGTCGGCACCCACATGCGCGAAGCTGTGCGTCGGCACCTGTGCGCGATAGCGCACCCACCATTCCTGGAAGTGGATGGCGCGCTGCTCGTCGTCGGCGGGATCTGTGATGACGACATGGGTTTCGCTGCGGTCGTCGGTCACGGGGAGCAGTCGGACCCCGGGCTGCCAGCGGTTGCACAGCGCCTCGGTCACCGCGGACAGCGGGTACCCGGTGCGCAGCATCTGCGACCGGATCAGGTGCGTGGCGATGTCGCGGTCGCCGAGTCCGAACCAGTCGGGCTTGGCCCCGTACGCCGCGAGTTCCTCTTTGGCGTTCCAGGTTTCGCCGACATGGCCCCAGCCGCGCTCGGGGTCGATGCCACCGCCGAGGGTGTACATGCAGGTGTCGAGGTCCGGGCAGATGCGTAGTCCGTGCATCCACACGTCGTCGCCGACGTTCACGATGGCGGTGATCTCGTCGGACTCGGAGAGCAGACTTCGCACACCTTGCAGGAAACGTGCCCCGCCGACCCCGCCGACCAATACAGTGACTCTCACAGACCAAGAGCCTAGGCGGACTGCCGTTACTTCGTTGAATGGCACCGTGCCCACCGGCGTGGGCAGCGCGACACGCTGGTGACGCGCACGAACGCGACGACAGCGTCAATTCGGGCTCGGTGGTGGTAGGGGAAAACCCCCGACGGCTTGACCCCTCAGTGCAGGCCGTGTCTAATCACAGGTATGTCATTCCGAGGTCGCCAACCCAGATGGTTTGCGGTGAGCCTTGATTCGAACGTTCATTCCCACGGAATCGGCATATTCGGGGATTCAATTTGTCAGGAGATTCTGCGCTATCAAAGGTGAGGAGGCGGAACGGATGTCCAATCTGCAGGAGTGGTCACTGACCGATCTCAGCGAGCTTGGCAACGAACCGCAGACCGATTCCAGGGCGGGCGCAGCGGGGGGCGTCTGCCGAACACAGGGCGAATCGAGTGCCGATCGCCCGTTACTCAGTCTGGTCGTCAACGGATTCGACGACATGTTCGAATCGATCGAGGATCAGTGGCAGGAGCGCGCACTCTGCGCGCAGACCGATCCCGAAGCGTTCTTCCCGGAAAAGGGTGGTTCGACGCGGGAGGCCAAGCGCATCTGCCTCGGCTGCGAGGTGCGCGACGAGTGCCTCGAGTATGCGCTGGCAAACGACGAGCGATTCGGGATTTGGGGTGGCCTCTCCGAGCGGGAGCGCCGGCGCCTCAAGCGCGGCATCATCTGAACGTCGTTCGACGGTCAGCGGTTACCCGCCGACGGGCATCGTCGGTGGGTAACCGCACCAACATATTTCACTCGTCGGAGTCGTCGGTGAGGTCGGGATCGATCACCTCGGGATCCACCCCGAGATAGGTCGCGACTTGACGGACCAACACTTCGTTGAGCAGATCCACCAGGTCGTCCTGGCGTTTGGCGCGCAATTCGAGCGGCCGGCGGAACAGCACCAGGCGGGCCCGCGTCGCGGTGCCGTGCCGGTCGACGCCCGCCGGGACCAGTCGCGACAGCGGCACCGGCCCCTCGGCCACCACCTCCGGTGGCCACGTCACCGAATCCGGGTCCAGTGCACGGATTTTCGGCACCTCGTCCACGGCGATGTCCAGTTTCTGGAGGCGGTCGTGCCAGCGCGCGTCGATCGGTGCGAATGCCTCGAGTACCAGCATGTCGAACTTCTCCGCGCGACTGCGCCAGGCGGGCACGTGCTCCGGGAGGACCGGACCGCGGATGCCCCGGCCTCGGCGAGCCACCGAACGGGAACTCAGTGGACGACCGTGACGGGCTCTACGCATGAGGGTCAATCCTACCGACACCCATACCCTTCCGGTGTGTCCGAGTAGGCGTCGCCGAGACGGAGGGCTACCCTCACAGGCGTGAGAGCACTGCGTCGATGCTGCCGGCCTGGGTGTAAGAACCCCGCCGTTGCGACGCTGACGTATGTCTACTCGGACTCGACTGCAGTCGTCGGTCCGCTAGCAACCGTCGACGAACCGCATTCCTGGGACCTGTGCGATTCCCACGCGTCGCGGATCACCGCGCCCAAGGGCTGGGAGCTGGTGCGCTACGAGGGCGGATTTTCCAGCCCCACCCCCGACGAGGACGATCTGACGGCGCTGGCCGAGGCCGTCCGCGAGGCGGGCCGCGGTGAGCGGAGCACCTCGGACGGTCGTTCCGAGGAGGCGCCGAGCCAGCTCAGCGCCAGGACCGGCCGTCGCGGTCATCTGCGGGTGCTTCCCGACCCCACGAGCTGACCGCGCCGGGCGCTGTCCGGCTGTGCGGGGGCACTAGGCTGTCCGAATACAGCACCCGATCAAGACCGTCCCCGAACGCAGGAGTAAAGCAGTGGCACGTACCGCCGAATCCGTCCATGCCGTCATCAAGGCATACGACGTACGCGGCGTGGTCGGCGACCAGATCGACGCCGACTTCGTTCGGGACGTGGCCGGTGCGTTCGCGCGGCTGGTCCGCGAGGAGCAGGCGTCACGCGTCGTCATCGGCCACGACATGCGCGCCTCGTCGCCGGATCTGGCCGCCGCGTTCGCCGACGGGGTGACCGCGCAGGGCCTCGACGTGATCCTGATCGGGCTCGCCTCCACCGACCAGCTGTACTTCGCCTCGGGCCTGCTGGACTGCCCCGGCGCCATGTTCACCGCCAGCCACAATCCCGCGCGCTACAACGGGATCAAGCTCTGCCGGGCCGGTGCCAAGCCGGTCGGTCAGGACACCGGGCTGGCCACCATCGCCGCCGAGGTCGTCGAGGGCGTGCCCGCGTACGACGGCGCCGCCGGATCGGTGAGCGAGCATGACGTCCTCGACGAGTACGCCTCCTTCCTCCGCGGCCTGGTGGACCTGTCGACCCTGCGGCCGCTCACCGTGGCCGCCGACGCGGGCAACGGGATGGGTGGGCACACGGTGCCGGCCGTGCTCGGTGCCCTGCCGCTGACCGTCGAGCCGCTCTACTTCGAGCTCGACGGCACGTTCCCCAACCACGAGGCCAACCCCCTCGATCCGAAGAACCTCGTCGACCTGCAGGCCTACGTGCGCAGCACCGGTGCGGACCTCGGTCTGGCATTCGACGGAGACGCGGACCGTTGCTTCGTCGTCGACGAGCTGGGCAACCCGGTCTCGCCGTCGGCCGTGACCGCCCTGGTCGCCGAACGTGAACTGGCCAAGGAGCCGGGCGCGACGATCATCCACAACCTGATCACCTCCCACGCGGTTCCCGAGCTCGTCACGGAACTCGGCGGCACCCCGGTGCGCACCCGCGTCGGCCACTCGTTCATCAAGCAGCAGATGGCCGAGACCGGAGCCGTCTTCGGCGGCGAGCACTCGGCGCACTACTACTTCCGCGACTTCTGGGGCGCCGACTCCGGGATGCTGGCTGCCCTGCACGTGCTCGCCGCGCTGGGAGAGCAGGACCGCCCGCTGTCGGAGTTGATGAGCAAGTACGACCGGTACGCGGCCTCGGGGGAGATCAACTCGACCGTCGCCGACGCGGCCGAGCGGACCGCGGCGGTGCTCGAGGCGTTCGCGGGCCGATCGCAGTCCGTGGACCGGCTCGACGGTGTGACGGTGAACCTGAACGACGGCGCCTGGTTCAATCTGCGGGCGTCGAACACCGAGCCCCTGCTGCGACTGAACGTGGAGGCTCGCACTGCCGACGAGGTCGACGCCCTCGTTGCTGAGATACTGACAGTGGTGCGCGCCTAGCGGGGCGCACTGTGGTGTGGACTCGAGCGAAAGGAAGGCTGCCATGACGGCTCCGTCACCCCTTCTCGACCTCGATGACGCCGCGGGCGTCGCCGCCGCCGACTCGGAGGGCGCGATGCGCGCCGCCGCGTTGGGTGGGGCCCAGGTCCGCGCCACGGCGGCGGCCGTGGCCGAGGGCGCGCTCGACCGGATCCGGAACATGCGGCCGCGCAGCGTCGTCTTCGTGACCGGCGGCGGCCGGGCCGGTCGCGCGGCAACCGTGCTGACTGTGACGATGGGGCCGAGAGTCGGGATCCCGATCCTGCATCTGCCCGCGGTGCCGCCCTGGCTCGGTCCGCTGGACGTGGTGGTGGTCTCCGGCGACGACGCGGGCGATCACCGCCTGCTCGAAGCGGCGGACTCGGGGTTGCGCCGGGGCGCGGAGGTGGTCCTCGTGGCGCCCGACGAGGGACCGCTGCGCGCGGCCGGTGCGGGCCGCGCGATGGTGTTGCCGCCACGGGTTCGCGTGCCCGACCGGAACGGTTTCCTGCGGTATCTGGCGGCCGGGCTCGAGGTCCTTGCGGCACTCGAATCCGAAAGGGCCGCAGTTCTCTTCCCGGATCTCGCGGACCTGGCGGACGAGCTGGACGCCGAGGCGGTCAGGGACCGTCCCGACAACGAGGTGTTCCACAATCCGGCGAAGTCGCTCGCGGTGCGGATGCGTGGCCGCCGGGTGGTGCTGGCCGGCGACGCGCCGTCGACGACGGCGCTCGCCCGGCACGGCGCCGAAGTTCTGCTGCGCACCTCGGGTGTGGTGGCAGCGGCGGCCGACCTGGGCGAGGTGCTGGCCGCCGCCGATCGGTTGGCCGGCGGCGGAGCCGCTCCCGGAACGGGGTACGACCCGATCTTCCACGACGAGGAGCTCGACGGTCCCGCGCCGAGCGCGCCCGTGCGGGTCTTCGTGCTCGCGACGGCCGGTTCCCGGCAGCTGACCACGCGCCGGATTGCGGCGCTACGGGACGCCGAGCTGGTGGCGGCCGAGGGGGAGGAGAATTCGATCGAGATGGGGGGCGCCGAGATGACCAGCCCGGTGAGGCGGGAGCGTACCGAGGTCGAGCAGCTGGCGGTGACGGCAGTGCGCCTGGAGATGGCGGCCGCCTACCTGCAGTTGATCGGTGGCCGCTAGTGCAGTTGATGCAAGGCGCACTGCGCACCTACGCCTGGGGTTCGCGGACGGCGATCGCCGAGCTGTGCGGACGCCGCGTCCCGTCGAACCATCCGGAGGCCGAGCTGTGGCTCGGCGCCCACCCGGCCGATCCGGCCCGGCTGGTGGTCGGCGACCGGGCGGTCTCCCTGCTGGACGCGATCGTCGCGGACCCGGCGACCCAGCTCGGCGAGCGGGCCCGGGCCGGCTTCGGCGACCGGCTGCCCTTCCTGCTCAAGCTGCTCGCGGCGGAGGAGGCGCTCTCGCTGCAGGCGCACCCCAGCGCCGAGCAGGCGAAGGAGGGATTCGCGCGGGAGGAGGCCGCCGGCATCCCACTGGACTCGCCGGAGCGCAACTACCGCGACGACAGCCACAAGCCGGAACTGGTCGTGGCCCTCACCAGGTTCGAGGCCCTCGCCGGCTTCCGCGATCCGCACCGCACGGTGGAGCTCCTGCGCGCCCTCGACGTCCCCGCCCTGGACAACTACATCGGACTGCTTGCCGGGCAACCGGATTCGTCGGGGCTGCGAGCGTTGTTCACCACCTGGATCACCCTCCCGCCGCCCGCGCTGGGTGCGTTGCTGCCGCAGATCCTCGAGGGCTGCGTGCGCTACCTCTCGGGTCCGGCCACCGAGCGACGGTACGCCCGCGAGGTACAGACCGTCCTCGGGCTCGGCGAGTCGTACCCCGGCGACGCGGGCGTGCTCGCCTCGCTGCTCCTCAACCGGGTGACCCTGGAACCGGGTGAGGGTCTCTACCTGGACGCGGGAAATCTGCACGCCTACCTGCACGGCCTCGCGGTCGAGGTGATGGCCAACTCCGACAACGTGCTGCGCGGGGGACTGACGCCCAAGCACGTCGACGTCCCGGAGCTGCTGCGGGTGCTCGACTTCGAACCGCTCACCGGCCCGATCCGGATGCCCGCGGCACAGCCCGGCACGCCGGTGCTGGTCTACGACACCCCGGCGCCGGAATTCTCGCTGTCCCGCATCGACCTGGACGAGGGCGGGCAGTCACAGCCGGCGAGCGTGAACTTCGAACTCGCCGGACCGCGGATCCTGTTGTGCACCGCCGGATCGGTCACCCTTCGCAGCGGCGACGCCACCCTGGAACTCGCCCGCGGCGAGGCGGCCTGGATCGCTGCCGCGGACCCCGCGGTGACGGCGTCGGCCCGCTCGATGCCGGCGCAGCTGTTCAGTGCCGCGGTCGGCTGAACGAGAAGTATCAAGGATCGTCCACCTCGAATGCCTCGAACCCGACGTGTATCGGGTGCCCGCACAGTAGCGGGGCAATAGGCTTCGAGAACGGACCAGTTCGAGGAGGCAGCGATGGCACGCACCGGGATCTTCCGGACGAAATCGGTGGAGCAGTCGATCGCGGACACCGACGAACCCGAGAGCAAACTCCGCAAGGACCTCACCGCGTGGGACCTGACGGTCTTCGGCGTCGCGGTCGTCGTCGGTGCCGGCATCTTCACGCTGACCGCGCGCACCGCCGGCAACGTCGCGGGGCCGTCCGTCTCGCTCGCGTTCGTCCTGGCCGCGATCGCGTGCGGCCTCGCCGCCCTGTGTTACGCCGAGTTCGCCTCGACGGTGCCGGTCGCGGGCAGCGCGTACACCTTCTCCTACGCGACGTTCGGCGAGTTCGTCGCCTGGATCATCGGCTGGGACCTCACGCTCGAGTTCGCGCTGGCCTCGTCGGTGGTGGCCAAGGGGTGGTCGCTGTACCTGGGCAACGTGATCGGCGCCGAGGGTTCGACGGTCGTCTCGCTCGGCGGGGTGGACTTCGACTGGGGTTCGGTGCTGCTGATCGCCGTGCTCACGGTGATCCTGGTGACCGGGACGAAGCTGTCGTCCCGGGTGTCCCAGGTCGTCACTGGCATCAAGGTCGCGGTCGTGCTGCTGGTGATCGTGGTCGGCGCCTTCTACATCAACAAGGACAACTACTCGCCGTACATCCCGCCGTCGGCGCCGAAGAGCACCGGTGAGGGCATCCACCAGTCCCTGTTCAGCTTCCTCACCGGTGCCGGTGGCAGCACCTACGGCTGGTACGGACTGCTGGCCGCGGCGTCCCTGGTGTTTTTCGCGTTCATCGGATTCGACGTCGTCGCGACCACAGCCGAGGAGACGAAGAACCCGCAGAAGGCACTGCCGCGCGGCATCCTCGGCTCGCTCGCGATCGTCACGGTGCTCTACGTCGCGGTCACGCTGGTGCTCACGGGCATGGTCAAGTACACCGTCCTCGCGACCGACAGTTCCACGCTCGCAACCGCGTTCGAGTACCACGGCATCACCTGGGCGCAGTGGGTGATCAACCTGGGTGCGCTCGCCGGCCTGACCACCGTCGTGATGGTCATGCTGCTCGGCCAGACCCGAATCCTGTTCGCGATGTCGCGTGACGGGCTGATGCCGAGACAGCTCTCGCACACCGGCCGTCACGGCACCCCGGTTCGGATCACCGTCATCGTCGGTGTCGTCGCCGCTCTTCTCGCCGGCTTCTTCCCGATGGGCACCCTCGAGGAGATGGTGAACATCGGCACGCTGTTCGCCTTCGTGCTCGTGTGCATCGGCGTGGTCGTCCTGCGTCGCACGCGGCCCGACCTGCCGCGCGGATTCCGGGTGCCGTTCGTGCCGTTGGTGCCGATTCTCGCGGTGCTGGCCTGCGCGTGGCTGATGCTGAACCTGTCGGTGGAGACCTGGATCCGGTTCGTGGTCTGGATGGCGATCGGCATCGTCGTCTACTTCAGCTACGGGTACCGGCACTCGCTGGTCGGCAAGCGGATGCGCCCGCCGCCGGGGCTCGCGTCCAAGGCCCTCGACCAGCTGGGCGGACCGGACGAGCCGACGCATCTCGGGCGGTAAGTCCGTTTCGCTGGAAGGGGCTAGGCTGAGCCCTCGTGCTGCTCGCCCGCCCTCTCGGCCCCCTCGGACAGGCCTTCCGGACGGCGCGCACCCTGCCGGCGCCGGTGCGCCTGATCCTCGTGTCGATGGTGCTGTTCAACATCGGCTTCTACCTCGTGGTCCCGTTCCTCGCGGCGCACCTGGCCGACGACCTGCACCTGGCGGGCTGGGCGATCGGCCTCGTCCTCGGCCTGCGAACTTTCAGTCAGCAGGGCCTCTTCTTCGTCGGCGGCGGCCTGGCGGATCGCTTCGGTGTTCGCCCGATGGTGTTGCTGGGCATCGCGATCCGGGTGGTCGGCTTCGTCGTGCTGGGCGTTGCGACGACCCTCGCCACGATGATCGTCGGCGTACTGCTGGTCGGGCTGGCCGCCGCGCTGTTCGCCCCGGCGGTCGAGGCCGCGAACGCCGCCTACGGTCGGGGGCTCGAGGAGTCCGGCGTGATCCGGCGGACCGACCTGTTCGGCATCGAGCAGATGTGCAGCCGGCTCGGGACGGTGGTCGGGCCGGTGCTCGGGGCGCTGCTTCTCGGCGTGCCGTTCGGGTGGACCGCGGTGGCCGCGGCGGTCCTGTTCGCGGGGCTCGGGGTGATGTTCGCGCGCTGGCTGCCGCGCGATGCGTCGACCTCGCACGGCGAAGAGGCAGGCACGAAGAGCCTGCGCGGGGTGTGGCGGTCGGTGTTGCGCAACCGGCGCTTCATGGTCTTCGCGGCGCTGTGCGGGGTGCAGTTGCTCGCCTACAACCAGCTGTACCTGATGCTGCCCGAGCAGTTGGAGCGGGTCACCGGGTCGCAGGCCGCGCTCGGCTGGTTCTTCGCGGCCGCCGCCATTCTCGTGATCGTCGGGCAGGCGCCGGTGGTCGCACTGGCAAACCGTCTCGGGCACCGCGTGTCGATCGTCGCGGGCATGGCGACCATCTCCGCGTCGTTCCTGTTCCCGCTCGGGGGAGGTCTGGTCGGGGTCGCGCTGTGGGTCGCCGCGCTGCACCTGGGCCAGATGTTGATGGTGCCGCCGATGCGAGACATCGTCGGCGTCCTCGCCCGCGAGCGGAACCTCGGCGCCCACTTCGGCATGCTCAGCACTCTCGGCGGGCTGCTGACCCTGCTCGGCTCGCTCGTGGTCGGCAGACTCTACGACCGCGTCGACGCGGGTGCCGCCCCGGCGGCCGCGCCCTGGTGGGCGGTGGCCGCCGGGGTCGGCGCCGCGGCGGCCTGGCTCTGGCTGTGGACCGCGCGGGTGCGGATCAGCCCACCGGTGTCGCGCTGATCCGGCCGAGCAGTGCGTCGACCACGAACGGGATGGTCAACGGGTTCGGCATGGACACCGCGTCGCTGGTCACCGCATCGAGCCCGACCAGTCCACCGCTGCGCACCACCTGCAGTCCGGTGAAGGTGGGCAGCGAGCCCAGCTTCCCGCGGGCCGCGTCGTAGTTGTCGACCACCAGCAGGTCGCCCTCGAGCAGTGACACGTTCTCCGCCGACACGTCGGTGTAGAGCGCCGACCCGAATCGATCCTTCAGCCCGGCAGGCACGCCGAAGCCGAGGTCGGTGAGCATCTGGCCGCGAGCCGAGGTCGGGCTGAAGGCACGCAGGCTGCCGTCGGGCATCACCCGCACGAGGATCGCCGTCTTGGTCGCGTACTGCGGGTGGTCGCGGCGGGCCGCCGCGAGGGTGTCGTTGACCTTGACGATCTGCTCGGCCGCTGCCTGCGGCCGGCCGATCGCGGCCCCGATGCGGGTCGTCACGTCCTGCCAGGGCAGCATCCAGTCGGTCTGATCGGCGGCGTGCAGCACGGTCGGTGCGATGGCGGACAGCTTCTGGTACTCGGCGTCGTCCACGGCGTTGTTGACGGCCACGATCAGGTCGGGGGCGGTTGCCGCGACCGATTCCATGTCGAAGTCGCCGACGGCATTCGCCAGTGCCGGGGGCGCGGCGTCGCCGCGCAGGCTCGGCTGTGCCCACGCACCGATTCCGGAGTCCACCGAGCCCTTCCACGCGGGCACGAGGACCGGGGTGACGCCGAGGGCGAGCAGGACGTCGGCGTCGCCGATCCCGACCGCGGCGACCCGGGCCGGTGGGCTGGACACGGTGGTCGACCCGTGGGCGTGGTCGAGCGTGACGGGCAGGGCGCCCGGCTCGGCGGCCGATGCCGCGGCGACGGTCGGCTGATCGTCGGTCGAACTGCTGCACCCCGCCGCGGTACAGACCGCGGCAACCAGGCCCAGTGCCATCGCGGCTCGCCTGCTCATGACTGATGCCACGCGGCACCGCCCTTCCTTGTCGCTACTTGATTGGTAACCCTCACCTTAGTTACTCCCTCTTGGGATTCGGCGACCCGGGCGGTGGTTTACAAATGGAGTGATTTGTATAGACAGACAACATATGGCGAGCTATTGTCTAGTTTCCAGTGGTCCACCTCACAGGTGGTGGGCCGGCGAACGGGAGGTAGTCGTGAGCATGCGAATGGGAGCGGGGGAGCAGGCACCCGCGCAGTGGCGGGACAAGAAGCGTCACCTCTGGCTGTTGGGACTCATTCCGCCGACCGCGGTGTTCCTGGCCGCGGGCCTGGTGTGGGGATTCAACGAACTGGGCTGGACCGCCGTCTCGCCGGTGTGGTGGTGGATCGGCCCGATCCTCGTCTACCTGCTGCTCCCGATCCTGGACATCTTCTTCGGCCCGGACGGGCAGAACCCGCCCGAGGAGGTGATGGAGCAGCTCGAGAACGACAAGTACTACCGCTACTGCACCTACGTCTACATCCCGTTCCAGCTCGCGAGCCTGGTCTTCGCCTGCTACCTGTGGACCGCCGACAACCTCAGCTGGCTCGGTATCGACGGCGGCCTCGGCCTGGCCTCGAAGATCGGGCTGGCGCTGAGCATCGGTGTCATGGGCGGCATCGGCATCAACACCGCGCACGAACTCGGCCACAAGAAGGACGAGTTGGAGCGGTGGCTCTCCAAGATCACCCTCGCCCAGACCTTCTACGGCCACTTCTACATCGAGCACAATCGCGGCCACCACGTCCGGGTGTCCACCCCGGAAGACCCCGCCAGCGCGCGTTTCGGCGAGACCTTCTGGACCTTCCTGCCGCGGAGCGTCTGGGGCAGCCTGATCTCGTCGTGGAAACTCGAGAAGGCTCGCATGGAGCGGCTCGGCAAGAGCACCTGGAGCATCCACAACGACGTAATCAACGCCTGGCTGATGTCGGTGGTGCTCTTCGCGGCGCTGACCGCAGGCTTCGGCTGGGAAGTGTTGCCGTTCTTGTTGATCCAGGCCGTCTACGGGTTCTCGCTGCTCGAGACCGTGAACTACCTCGAGCACTACGGGCTGCTGCGGCAGAAGACGGCGAGCGGGCGCTACGAGCGCTGCGCCCCCGTGCACAGCTGGAACTCCGACCACATCTGCACCAACATCTTCCTGTACCACCTGCAGCGGCACAGCGACCACCACGCCAACCCGACCCGGCGCTACCAGACGCTGCGGAGCATGGACGGCGCCCCGAACCTGCCCAGCGGCTACGCCAGCATGATCACCCTGGCCTACTTCCCGCCGGTCTGGCGAAAGGTCATGGACCACCGCGTCCTCGACCACTACGACGGCGACATCACCCTCGTGAACGTGCAGCCGTCCAAGCGCGAACGGATCTATGCACGGTTCGGGGTGGCGTGATCATGGCTGCCTACCGGTGCCCGGTGTGTGGGTACGTCTACGACGAGTCGAAAGGTGCCCCGCGCGAGGGCTTCCCGGCCGGAACCGGGTGGGACTCGGTCCCCGACGACTGGTGCTGCCCGGACTGCGGAGTGCGGGAGAAGATCGATTTCGAGAGGAGCGCGTGATGAAGCTGTACCGGTGCGTGCAATGCGGTTTCGAGTACGACGAGGAGCTGGGCTGGCCCGAGGACGGCATCGCCCCCGGCACCCGCTGGGACGAGATCCCCGACGACTGGAGCTGCCCCGACTGCGGCGCGGCCAAGGCGGACTTCGAGATGGTCGAGGTCGCGCGACCGTGAACGCCGTCGTCATCGTCGGTACCGGGATCGCGGGCATCACCGCCGCGGAAACCCTGCGCGCCGAAGGATTCTCGGGAACTGTGACGGTGCTGGGTGCGGAGGACGCGCCCCCGTACCGGCGGCCCACGGTGTCGAAGGACGTGTTGCTCGGCACCAGCACCGCCGCGAAGGTCCAGCTGCGTGCTGCCGACTACTGGTCCGAGCGCGACATCGACGTCCGTACCGCCGTCGTCGCGGCGGAGGTCGACGCCCGGGGCCGAGCGGTCCGGCTGGGCACCGGGGAGCGGCTGCCGTTCGACGCGCTGCTGCTCGCCACCGGCGCGAGGGCCCGCACGCTCGACCACGACGCGGGCGTGGCGGTCCTCTCGCTGCGCTCCCTGGCCGACGTCACACCGCTGCGCACCGCGATCGACCGCGGCACCGGGGTGCTGGTGGTCGGCGCCGGACTGATCGGGTCCGAGGTCGCGGCGGCGGCCCGCGAGCTCGGTGCGGAGGTGACGATGCTCGAATCGGCGGCGGCGCCGCTGCACCGGGTGCTGCCGCCGACGGTCGGCGAGCTCTACGCACGGATGCACCGGGAACGCGGCGTCGCCCTGCACACCTCGGTCCGACTCGCCGGGCTCACCTCGGACGGCGACGGTGCGGTTCTCGCCCGCGCCGACGACGGCCGGACCTGGACCGCGGGCGCCGCACTGCTGGCGGTCGGGTCGGTGCCCGACACCCGGCTGGCGGAGGTGGCCGGCCTCACCGTCGACGACGGGATCGTCGTGGACGAGCAGTTCCGGACCTCCGCCCCCGGCATCTTCGCGGCCGGCGACGCCGCGAACCGCCGCTGCCTGTTCCGGGGTGAACGCGGCCGCACCGAGCACTGGAACTCGGCGCAGGCCCAGGGCGCGGCGGCGGCCAGGTCGATGCTCGCGTCCCTGTCCGGGAGCGTCGCGCCGGTGTGGTCCGAGGTGCCGATGTGCTGGAGTTCGCAGTACGGCCGCACTCTGCAGATCGCCGGCTGGCCGCGCGCGGACGACGCGGTCGAGGTGCACGGTGACGTCGACGCGTTCGACTTCATCGCTCTGACGCGGCGCGGCGGCCGGCTCGTCGGGGCGGTCGCCATCGGGCGGCCGAAGGAGCTGCGGGAGGCCCGTTCCCGGATCGCGCAGGACTGGGAGTTTGACGCCTCGCAGGCGTGATGCCACCCTCGCCACCATGGATCCCACGAATCGCGTTCCGTACCAGCAGGCCACCCGGACCCTGCTGCGGGACACGGTTCTCGGGGCCATGCGGGACCTGCTCGCGGTCAAGGACTGGTCCGAGGTCACCATGACCGATGTCGCGGCCGGCGCGGGGGTGAGCAGGCAGACGGTCTACAACGAGTTCAAGTCGCGGCAGGGCCTGGCCCAGGCCTACGCCCTGCAGCTGGCGGACCGCTTCGTCGGGGCGGTCGAGGACGCGATCTACGCCAACGTCGATGCGCCGCACGTGGCCCTGGTCCAGGCGTTCACCACCTTCTTCCAGCAGAGCGCCGCGGACCCGCTCGTGCACTCGCTGCTCACCGGCGAGGCCAAGCCCGACCTGCTCCGGCTGATCACGACCGACAGCGCCCCGATCCTGGAGCGGGCCTCGTCCCGGCTAGCGGAGACGCTCGAGCGCAGCTGGGTGCAGGCCTCGGCCGCGGACGCGGGCCTGCTCGGCAGGGGAATCGTCAGGCTGGCGATCAGCTACATCTCGATGCCACCGGAGTCGGATCAGGACGTGGCCGAGGATCTGGCCAGGATCTTCGTGCCGTTCATCGAGGCCATCGCCCCGGCCGCCGCGGGTGCGGCAGACGAGCGCGCGCACCCGGCCGTCAGCCCGAACCGATAGCCTTAGCTTCGATATTGCCAACCAGGAGAGGCAGATGACGACCAGCGTGTCTGAGAACAAGCTCGTGGCGGACAGCCGCAACGGTATCGACTACAAGGTGGCGGACCTTTCGCTCGCCGAGTTCGGCCGCAAGGAGATTCGCCTCGCGGAGCACGAGATGCCGGGCCTGATGGCGCTGCGTCGCGAGTACGCCGAGGTGCTGCCGCTCAAGGGCGCGCGCATCTCCGGCTCGCTGCACATGACGATCCAGACCGCGGTGCTGATCGAGACGCTGACCGCGCTCGGTGCCGAGGTCCGCTGGGCGTCGTGCAACATCTTCTCCACCCAGGACCACGCCGCGGCCGCGATCGTCGTCGGCCCGCACGGCACCCCGGAGGAGCCCAAGGGCACCCCCGTCTTCGCCTGGAAGGGCGAGACCCTCGAGGAGTACTGGTGGGCGGCCGAGCAGATGCTCACCTGGCCGAACGAGCCGGCGAACATGATCCTCGACGACGGTGGCGACGCCACCATGCTCGTGCTCAAGGGTGCGCAATTCGAGAAGGCCGGCGTCGTGCCGCCGACCGACGAGGAGCACGACTCCGACGAGTACAAGGTGTTCCTGGCCCTGCTGCGCCAGTCGCTCGAGGCCGACAAGTCCAAGTGGACGGTCGTCGCGGAGTCGGTCAAGGGCGTCACCGAGGAGACCACCACCGGCGTGCTGCGCCTGTACCAGGTCGCCGCCGCCGGTGAGCTGACGTTCCCGGCCATCAACGTCAACGACTCGGTCACCAAGAGCAAGTTCGACAACAAGTACGGCACCCGGCACTCGCTGCTCGACGGCATCAACCGCGGCACCGACGTGCTGATCGGCGGCAAGGCCGCGCTGGTGTGCGGCTACGGCGACGTCGGCAAGGGCTGCGCGGAGGCGCTGCGCGGCCAGGGTGCACGCGTCGCGGTCACCGAGATCGACCCGATCAACGCGCTGCAGGCGCTGATGGACGGTTTCGAGGTCAAGACGGTCGAGGAGGCGATCGGCTGGGCCGACATCGTCGTCACCTCGACCGGCAACAAGGACATCATCACCTTCGAGCACATGAAGCAGATGAAGCACCAGGCGATCCTGGGCAACATCGGCCACTTCGACAACGAGATCGACATGGCTGGCCTGGAGCGGGCCGCGGACGTCACCCGCGTCAACATCAAGCCGCAGGTCGACGAGTTCACCTTCGCCGACGGCCACAGCATCATCGTGCTGTCCGAGGGCCGGCTGCTGAACCTGGGCAACGCCACCGGCCACCCCTCGTTCGTGATGAGCAACAGCTTCTCGAACCAGGTCATCGCGCAGATCGAGCTGTGGACCAAGCCGGACGAGTACGACAACGAGGTCTACCGGCTGCCCAAGCACCTGGACGAGAAGGTCGCGAAGATCCACGTCGAGGCGCTCGGCGGCTCGTTGACCAAGCTGACCAAGGACCAGGCCGAGTACATCGGCGTGGACGTCGAGGGCCCCTACAAGCCCGAGCACTACCGCTACTAGCGGCTACGCCGCCCGTGCGCGATCTTCACCCCGGTCGGGGTGAAGATCGCGCACGGTGCGCGGCGCCTGTTTGAAACTTCTCTTTCACTCAGTGAAAGAAGCGCTGACTCCGGCATATGTGCCAGGTCACACTGAACGCATGTCCGCCGAGCGCCGAGCCGCCCCCGATTCCGCTGCCGACCGCAGTGTGCTCGGCCGCGCCTTTCTGCTGCTCGCGGCGTTCGACTCCGACCGCCCCGAGCTCAGCCTGTCCGACCTGAGCAGGCGAACCGGGGTGCCGCTGCCCACCGCGCACCGGCTCTGTCACCAGCTCGTGGACCTGGGTGCGCTCGAGCGCAACGCGTCCGGTCAGTTCCAGATCGGTGCCCGGCTGTGGGAGCTGGGCGCCCTCGCTCCCCGCGCACACGGACTGCGTGCGGTCGCGCTCCCGTACCTCGAGGACCTCTACGAGGCCACCCACCAGAACGTCCAGCTCGTCGTCCTCGACGGCGCCGAGGCGCTCTACGTCGAGCGGCTGTCGGGGCACAACTCGATTCAGCTCGTCGGCCGGGCGGGCGGCAGGCTGCCGCTGCACGCGTCGAGCGGCGGGCTGGTCCTGCTCGCCCACGCCGGTCCCGCGTTGCTCGACCGCGTGCTCGCCGACGGGCTCGAGCGGTTCACGTCGGACACGATCGTCACCGAGCACCGGTTGCGTGCGACCCTCACCGACATCAGGCGCACCGGGGTGGTCACCTGCCGCCGGCACGTCGACCCGCATTCGCTCGCGATCGCGTCGCCGGTCCGGCGGGGCACCGGTGAGGTGGTCGCCGCGGTCTCCGTGGTCGTCGACGCCGACGACGACCCCGCGACCCTGATACCGGCGCTGCAGACCGCGTGTCGCGGGATCTCGCGGGGGCTCGCGCTCTAGGAAATCGTCCGGCCGCACCGGGTGCGGCGTTCGCTCAATTTGGTTGAATCTGCAAGGAGTGTAGGTATGCGCACACAGGTTGGCATCGTCGGAGCCGGTCCGGCGGGACTGATGCTCTCGCATCTGCTGCACCTACGCGGCATCGAGTCGGTGGTGCTCGAGTCCCGTAGCCGCGCGGACGTCGAGGGCACCATCCGCGCCGGGGTGCTCGAACAGAACACCGTGGACCTGCTCGTCGAGACCGGTGTCGGCGACCGGGTCAAGCGAGAAGGTCACCAGCACAAGGGAATCGAACTCCGATTCGGTGGGGTCGGGCACCGGATCGACTTCGATGCGCTGACCGGTGGCCGCGCGGTCACTGTGTACCCGCAGCACGAGGTTCTCGTCGACCTGATCGAACGGCGCCTCGCCGACGGCGGCGACATCCGCTTCGGCTCGACCGTGACCGCCGTCGAGGGTGTCACCGGTGACGCACCGCTGATCCGCTTCACCGATGCCTCCGGTGCCGAGGAGACGCTGCACTGCGAGCTGGTGCTCGGCGCGGACGGGTCCAGGACCACGACCCGCGGCCTCGTTCCCGAGACCACCGTCCGCACCGACCACGCCAAGCAGTACCCGTTCGCCTGGTTCGGCATCCTCGCCGAGGCGCCGCCGTCCTCGGACGAGCTGATCTACGCCAACCACGAGAACGGATTCGCGCTGATCAGCACCCGCACGGACACCGTGCAGCGACACTACCTGCAGGTCGATCCGACGGACACCGTCGACGACTGGTCCGACGACCGGATCTGGAGCGAGCTGCACACCCGCGTCGACGGGGAGGGCGCGCAGATCAAGGACGGCCGGATCTTCTCGAAGACCGTGCTCGGGTTCCGCAGCTTCGTGTGCGAGCCGATGCAGTACGGCCGGCTCTTCCTCGCGGGCGACGCCGCGCACACCGTGCCGCCGACGGGGGCGAAGGGTCTGAACCTCGCCGTCGCCGACGTCTACGTGCTCGCCAAGGCGATGGCGCGCTACTTCGCCACCGGGGAGAAGGACCAGCTGGACGCGTACTCGGCCACCGCGTTGCCGAGAGTGTGGCGCGCACAGCACTTCTCGTGGTGGATGACGTCGATGCTGCACCGGATGCCCGGGGCGGGCGGATTCGACCACCGGCGTCAGCTCGCGGAACTGGACGTCGTCACCCGCTCGGTCGCCGGCCGGACCCTGCTTGCCGAGAACTACGTCGGCACCCCGTTGTTCTGACCGACCGTCCGCCGGAGTGCCGGGCCACCGCGCTCGGCCGGTCCGCCGGAGTGGCCGGATCGGTGCCGTCGCGTTCTCGGCCGGCCGGACCCGAAGCACCCGAGTCGACGCCGCCTAGACTGCCCGGCGTGGGCACACTCATCGCGCTGGAAGGTCTGGACGGCGCCGGGAAGCGGACGCTCGTCGACAAGCTCGTCACCGAGCTCGAGTCGTCGGGCGTCCGCATCGCCGTCCGCGCCTTTCCCCGCTACGGCAACTCGATTCACGCGGACCTCGCGGCCGAGGCGTTGAAGGGGTCGAACGGGGACCTCGCCGACTCGGTGTACGGCATGGCGTCGATGTTCGCGTTGGATCGCGGGTTCGCGGCGGACGAGCTGAGGCAGCTGCTGTCCGTCAACGACATCGTTCTCCTCGACCGGTACGTCGCGTCCAACGCGGCCTACGGCGCGGCGCGGATGCGGCAGGGCGCAGGCGGGGACTTCGTGCACTGGGTCCAGGCGCTCGAGTTCGACCGGCTGGGCGTGCCTCGTCCCGGGCTGCAACTGCTGCTCGACGTCCCGGTCGAGCTGGCCCGGGCGCGTGCCCGGTCCCGCGAGATTCAGGACGCGAGCAGGGAACTCGACGCGTTCGAGCGCGACTCCGACCTCCAGACCCGCACCGGTGAGGTGTACCGGGAACTGGCCCGAACCAGCTGGATGTCGCCGTGGAAGGTGCTGACACCGGACGAGGATGCGGCGCAACTAGCCCTCGCTCTGGCACAGTGGAAGTGAACGCGACCATCGCGACACGCCACCGGAGCGCCCGTAACGACGGGGTTCCGGGGTCCGAAGATGACACGATAGGGACATGAAGCCACGCATTCTGGTTGTCGACGACGACACGGCGCTCGCCGAGATGCTCACCATCGTGCTCCGCGGCGAGGGATTCGATCCCTACGTCGTGGGAGACGGCACGCAGGCGCTCACCGCGGTCCGTGAGATCCGTCCGGATCTGGTGCTGCTCGACCTGATGCTCCCCGGAATGAACGGCATCGACGTCTGCCGGGTGCTTCGCCAGGATTCCGGTGTGCCGATCGTGATGCTGACGGCCAAGACCGACACCGTCGACGTGGTGCTCGGGCTCGAGTCCGGGGCCGACGACTACGTGATGAAGCCGTTCAAGCCGAAGGAACTCGTCGCCCGAGTGCGCGCCCGGCTGCGCCGCACCGAGGACGAGCCCGCCGAACTGCTGTCCATCGCCGACATCGTGATCGACGTGCCGGCGCACAAGGTCACCCGCGACGGTCAGCTGATCTCGCTGACCCCGCTCGAGTTCGACCTGCTGGTGGCGCTCGCCCGCAAGCCTCGTCAGGTGTTCACCCGCGAGGTGCTGCTCGAGCAGGTGTGGGGCTATCGTCACGCCGCCGACACCCGCCTGGTCAACGTGCACGTCCAGCGACTGCGCGCCAAGGTGGAGACTGACCCGGAGAATCCCCAAGTGGTACTCACGGTCAGGGGGGTCGGCTACAAGGCCGGACCGCCGTGATCCGATCCACCCGCATGCGGCGCAAGATCAACGGGACCTTCACGCCGCTGCTGCGCCGGTTCCGGAACATGAGCCGCGCACTCGCACATCTGTGGCGCCGTTCGCTGCAGTTGCGTGTCGTCGTTTCGACGCTGTCGCTCTCGCTCGTCGTCATCACGATCCTCGGTGTGGTGCTGACCAGCCAGATCACCGATCGACTTCTCGAGGCCAAGATCAGTGCCGCCACCGAGGAGATGGACCGCGCGCGTGGCACGGTGCAGAGCGAGCTCGCCGGTTCCGACGACAGCACCTCACTGAGCACCCGCCTCGCGGGGGCCCGGGCGTCGCTGACCAATCGGACTGACGACGCCGGCCCGGCGTCGGGTGCGGCCGGGACCTTCGACTCGGTGCTGGTGGTGCGAGGCGACCCGCCGAAGGGGGACGCGAGCGCGGGCCCGATCGACCAGATCCCGCGGAACCTTCGCGACTTCGTCCACAACGGACAGGTGAGCTACCAGTTCGCCACCGTCTCGGACCCCGACGGCTACACGGGCCCGGCGCTGATCGTCGGTAGCCCGACCTCGTCGGAGGTGCCGAACCTCGAGCTCTACCTGGTCTTCCCGCTCGCGAGTGAGGACCGCAGCCTGTCGCTGATGCGCGGCACCCTGCTCATCGGCGGGGCGGTGCTGCTGGTGCTCCTCGCCGCGATCTCGGTGGTCGTCGCGCGGCAGGTGGTGCTCCCGATCCGTTCGGCCTCCCGGATCGCGGAACGCTTCGCCGAGGGCAAGCTCCGCGAACGGATGCCCGTACGCGGCGAGGACGACATGGCCAGGTTGGCGATGTCGTTCAACGACATGGCCGAGTCGCTGTCCAAGCAGATTGCCCAGCTCGAGGAGTTCGGCAACCTGCAGAAGCGGTTCACCTCGGACGTGAGCCACGAACTGCGCACCCCGCTGACCACGGTCAGGATGGCTGCCGATCTGATTCACGACGGCAGTGCGGAGCTCGATCCCGCGATGCGGCGGTCCTCGGAACTGTTGGTCGCCGAGCTGGACAGGTTCGAGACCCTGCTCGCGGACCTGCTCGAGATCAGCCGTCACGACGCGGGTGTGGCCGAACTCGCCGCGGAGAAGCTGGACCTGCGGATGAGTGCCCGCGCGGCAGTGTCGACCATCCGGCACCTGGCTCGGGAGTCGGGTACCGAGCTGATTCTGGACCTGCCCGAGGAGCCGGTGATGGCGACCGTCGATCCCCGCCGGGTGGAGCGCATCCTGCGGAACCTGCTGGCGAACGCGATCGACCACGGCGAGGGCAAGCCGGTGCTGCTGCGGCTGCGTGCGGACGAGGACGCCGCGGCGTTCATCGTCCGCGACCAGGGCATCGGTCTGCGTCCCGGCGAGGAGAAGCTGGTGTTCAACAGGTTCTGGCGGTCGGATCCGTCGCGGGTGCGACGGTCGGGCGGCACCGGTCTCGGGCTCGCGATCAGCGTGGAGGACGCGCGACTGCACGACGGCCGGCTCGACGCCTGGGGCGAGCCGGGCGAGGGGGCCTGCTTCCGGTTGACGCTGCCGCTGGTGCGCGGTCACAAGGTGACCAGCAGCCCGCTGCCGCTGCGACCGCCGAGCGTCAAGCACGTGCAGGGTCGACCGTTGCCCGGCGCGGAACGTCCGCACAGCGGGCACGCCGAGCAGAGCGAGGCGCTCGACCCGGACGAGACCAGCAGTGTGCCGATCCTGCGGGAGCGTAGGCCGTGAGGCGGCGACATGCCGTCACCGCATTCGCGCTCGGCGCCGCGGTGCTGCTGGGCGGGTGCGCGAGCGTGCCCGAGTCGTCGACCCCGCAGGCGATCGGCACCATCGCGAAGGAACCGGTGGTCACGAGTGTCCCGGCGCCGTCCCCGGGGCGCGAACCCGACCTGCTGCTGCGGGACTTCTTCGGCGCCAGCACGGACCCGGCCGGTGGGCACACGGCCGCTCGCCAGTTCCTCACCCAGCGCGCCTCGAACAGCTGGGACGACGCGGCGAGCACGACGATCGTCGACAAGGTGGACGTGCTGCCCGAGTCCCGCAACGGCGACCATGCGACGTACACGATCCGCGCCAACCGGGTCGGAGAGCTCGAACCCGGCGGTGTCTACCAGGCGGTCGAGGGCAACTTCGAGGCGAAGGTGCGACTGACCCGGGTCGACGGTCAGTGGCGGATCGACGAGTTGCCGGCGGGGGTCATCCTGGACCGTCCGCAGTTCCTCAAGACATACCAGCGCAAGTCGCTGTACTTCCTCGACCCGTCGGGCAGCACCGTCGTGCCCGACCTGCGCTGGATCACCGCGGCCCAGCAGGACATGCCCGCGCAGCTGATCGACATGCTGATCGCCGGGCCCAAGCAGTCGCTGGCGGGCGCCGTCTCCAACCCGGCCGGCAGGGTGTCGGTGAAGGGCCCGATCACCAAGGCGGACGGTCGCAGTGCCGGCGTCGGGGTCGGCTTCGGCGGCCTGCGGATCGACTTCCAGGGTGCGTCCGCGCTCGATCAGGCGACCCGGGACCAGTTGGCCGCCCAGGTGGTGTGGACGCTGGCGAATGCGGAGATCTCCGGACCGTACGTGCTGCTCGGAGACGGAAAACCGCTCGACGATCGGCTACCCAACGGCTGGACGACGGCCGACGTGTCGTCGACGAACCCGATGGCGTCCGCGGGTGCGGCGGTCGGCCTGCACGCGCTCGCCAACGGCGCTCTCGTGTCCGTCACCGACACCGGGATCGCCTCGATGCCGGGCTTCTTCGGGACCGCCGCGAACATCAAGACGGTCGCACTGTCGCGGGACGGAAGACTGGCCGCCGCGGTCACCGACACCGGCCGTTCGGCGCCCGACGCCGCGAGTGCGCTGATGGTGGGGCCGATCGAGGGCTTCGCCAGCCCGATCGCCGAGGGAGTCACGATGACCCGGCCGACCTGGTCCGTCGGGGACAACTCGGTGTGGACCGTGATGGACGGCTCGAAGGTGATCCGCGCCGCCCGGGACGCGGAATCGGGTCAGTTGGTCAACACCCCGGTGGACACCGCCGAGCTCGCCTCGCTCGGCGCGAACATCTCCGAACTCCGCCTCTCCCGCGACGGCGTGCGGGCCGCGACGATCGTGGACGGCAAGGTCTACGTGGTGACCGTGCGGCATCGTCCGGACGGCACGTACGCGCTCGGCAGCCCGCGACCCGTCGCGAACGGGCTCGGCAGCCCCGCGGTCTCGCTCGACTGGAGCAGCGGCGACTCGATCGTCGTCGCCCGGGCAGCCTCGGACATCCCGGTGGTGACGGTCGCGGTGGACGGCTCGCGGATGGACGCGCTGCCCAGCCGCAACCTGACACCGCCGGTGACGTCGGTGGACGCCTCGGCCACCACCGCGTTCGTCGCCGACACCCGCGCGGTGTTCCAGCTCAACAACAACGACCCGGCCGGGGATCGATACTGGCGTGAGGTGCCCGGGCTGACCGGCGTGAAGGCGATTCCGGTCCTGCCCGGCTGAACGGTGTCGGTGCGCTGACGCACAATGCGGGCATGGGGGTGCTGGGGGCGCTGACGGATCTGGTCCTGCCACGCGAGTGCGGCGGTTGCGCGGCGCCGGGGACCCTCTGGTGCCCACGTTGCGGTGCGGAGTTGGCGGACGGTCCGGTGCGGCTCACGCCGAGGGTCGATCCGGGGGTGCCCGCGTGGGCGGTCGGGGGTTACTCGGGAGCCCGCCGAACGGCAGTGCTCGCCGCGAAGGAACGCGGCAGGCGGGACCTGGCCCGGCCGCTGGGGGAGGCGTTCGCGCTCGCGCTGACCCGGTTGCGGGAGCGGGGCGAGATCGATCTGCCGGAGCTGGCGGTGCTGACCCTGGTGCCCGCGCCGACCCGGGCGCGTGCGGCCCGCTCGCGCGGTGGCGATCCGGTCGCGCGGGCCGTCCGCGTCGCTGCCGACGTGCTCGCGCCCGAACCGGTTCGTGTCGCACCGGTGCTGAAATATGCTCGGGGAGTGCGTGATTCAGTGGGATTGTCCGCGCGAGCCCGTGTCGAGAACGTGTCCCGGCGGATCCTGGTCGCGCCGGTGGAGGGAACCGGCCGGTCCGATTGTGTGGTGCTGATCGACGACGTGCTCACCACCGGCGCCACCGCCGCGGAGTCCGTTCGCGCGCTCGCCGGCCGGGAAGTTCGGGTCGACGCGGTGCTTGTGATCGCCGCCGCATGACGCAATCGGCGCGAATGCTGGCACTCGCGTCGAACTCGTACTAGCGTCGCCAACACAGCCGACGAAACGGGTGGGAGGTGATAGTTCCGAACCCAGGCGCCGGGCGGTCCCCTTCCCGGCGTAGCTCATCCGCCGCAAGTCATCTAGTGGCTCGGCCGTAACCGGGAGGTACGCGTGACGACCCCTTCAACAGCCTCTGTTTTCATCGAAGACGCTGCAGAAACCACCGGACAATCTGACGCCCCACGTTCCGAGATCGTGGTGAAGGGCCGCAATGTCGAGGTTCCCGATCATTTTCGGGTCTACGTAGCAGAGAAGCTCGCCCGACTCGAGCGATTCGATCCCACGATCTACCACTTCGATGTCGAACTCCAGCACGAGCGCAACCGGCGCCAGGCGAAGAACTGCCAGTGTGTGGAGATCACCGCGAGGGGCAAGGGCCCCGTTGTTCGTGCAGAGGCCTCCGCCGACAGCTTCTACGCTGCGTTCGAGAGCGTCACCGCGAAGCTCGAGAGCAGGCTCCGACGCACCAAGGATCGGCGGCGAGTGCACTACGGCGACAAGACGCCGGTATCCGTGGCCGAGGCGACCGCAGCGCTGGCCGCAGACGACTCCCTCGGTATCTCGCCCGACATCTCGCTGGAACCCGAACACGACGAGGGTCCCGGCCGGATCGTCCGGACCAAGGTCCACTCGGCTGTGCCGATGGCCGTCGACGACGCTCTCTACGAGATGGAACTGGTGGGACACGATTTCTTCCTGTTCCAGGACAAGGAGACCGATCGCCCCTCCGTCGTCTACAGGAGGCACGCATTCGACTACGGCCTGATCCGGCTGGCGTGAGCCGGAAGGTCTGAAACAAGATTGGGCCGGTCGATCCACTCGGTGAATCGACGCAACGCCTACCATGGGATCCGGCCGGGGGATAACCTCCCTCGGCCGGATCTACTGTGAATGCAGCCGGATCTACCGTGAAGTCACCTGCCCGCCGAGATTGAGGACGTTCAAGCCCGTGCCGTCGCTGTCACTGTCCAAGCTGCTCCGTGTTGGTGAAGGTCGCATGGTCAAGCGGCTCAAAAACATCGCTGAGCACGTCGATTCCATGTCGCCCGAGTACGAGGCACTGACCGACCAGCAGCTCCACGCGAAGACGGCGGAGTTCAAGGAGCGCTACGCGGGCGGCGAGTCGCTCGACGAGCTGCTGCCCGAGGCGTTCGCGGTGGCTCGCGAGGCGTCCTGGCGGGTGCTCGGTCAGAAGCACTACATCGTGCAGATCATGGGCGGTGCGGCCCTGCACTTCGGCAATGTGGCGGAGATGAAGACCGGTGAGGGCAAGACCCTGACCTGTGTCTTGCCCGCTTACCTCAACGCCATCGCCGGCGACGGCGTCCACGTGGTGACGGTCAACGACTACCTGGCCAAGCGTGACTCCGAGTGGATGGGGCGCGTGCACCGCTTCCTCGATCTCGACACCAGCGTGATTCTGTCGGGGCAGACCCCCGCCGAGCGTCGCGTCGCGTACGCCGCCGACATCACGTACGGAACGAACAACGAGTTCGGCTTCGACTACCTGCGCGACAACATGACGCACTCGCTCGAGGACCTGGTCCAGCGCGGGCACGCCTTCGCGATCGTCGACGAGGTCGACTCGATCCTCATCGACGAGGCCCGCACCCCGCTGATCATCTCGGGCCCCGCCGACGCCTCCTCGAAGTGGTACGGCGAGTTCGCGCGGATCGCACCGCTGCTCAAGCGCGACGTGCACTACGAGGTGGACATCAAGAAGCGCACGGTCGGTGTGCACGAGGCGGGCGTCGAGCTGGTCGAGGACCAGCTCGGCATCGACAACCTCTACGAGGCGGCGAACTCGCCGCTGGTGAGCTACCTGAACAACGCCGTCAAGGCCAAGGAGCTGTACCAGAAGGACAAGGACTACATCGTCCGAGACGGCGAGGTCATCATCGTCGACGAGTTCACCGGTCGCATCCTGGTCGGCAGGCGCTACAACGAGGGCATGCACCAGGCGATCGAGGCCAAGGAGCGGGTCGAGATCAAGGCCGAGAACCAGACGCTCGCCACGATCACCCTGCAGAACTACTTCCGCCTCTACGAGAAGCTCTCCGGCATGACCGGCACCGCCGAGACGGAGGCCGCCGAGCTGCACCAGACCTACGGACTCGGTGTCATCCCGATCCCGACGAACCGCCCGATGGTGCGCGTCGACCAGGGCGACCTGATCTACAAGACGGAGGAGGCGAAGTTCGACGCCGTCGTGGACGACGTCGTCGAGCGGCACGCCAAGGGCCAGCCGGTGCTGATCGGTACCACCAGCGTCGAACGCTCGGAGTACCTGTCCAAGCAGTTCACCAAGCGCGGCGTCGCGCACAACGTGCTCAACGCCAAGTTCCACGAGCAGGAGGCCACGATCGTGGCCGAGGCCGGCCGCACCGGTGCGGTCACGGTGGCCACCAACATGGCCGGTCGCGGCACCGACGTGGTGCTCGGGGGCAACCCCGACATCCTCGCCGACCTGCACCTGCGCAAGCAGGGCCTGGATCCCGTCGAGACCCCGGACGAGTACGAGGCCGCCTGGGAGCCCGCGCTCGACGAGGTCAAGACGCAGGTCAAGGCCGACGCGGAGAACGTGCGGTCGGCGGGCGGCCTGTACGTCCTCGGTACGGAGCGGCACGAGTCCCGCCGCATCGACAACCAGCTGCGCGGCCGGTCGGGCCGTCAGGGCGATCCGGGTGAGTCCCGCTTCTACCTCTCGCTCGGCGACGAGTTGATGCGGCGATTCAACGGTGCGGCGCTGGAGTCCATCATGACCCGGCTCAACCTGCCCGACGACGTGCCGATCGAAGCGAAGATGGTCTCCAAGGCGATCAAGAGTGCGCAGACGCAGGTCGAGCAGCAGAACTTCGAGATCCGCAAGAACGTCCTCAAGTACGACGAGGTGATGAACCAGCAGCGCACGGTCATCTACGCCGAGCGTCGCCAGATCCTCGCGGGCGAGGACATGGAGGGCCAGGTCGAGAAGATGATCACCGACGTGGTCACCGCCTACGTCGACGGCGCCACCGCCGAGGGCTACGTGGAGGACTGGGATCTCGACCAGCTGTGGACGGCGCTCAAGACGCTGTACCCGGTAGGGGTCACCCACCAGGAGCTGACCGGCGAGACCGCGGACGGTGAGCGCAGCGACCTGTCCCGTGACGACCTGCGCGAGGCACTGCTCGCCGACGTGCGGGCGGCCTACGCCGCCCGCGAGGAGCAGATCGACGCGATCGCCGGCGAGAACGGCATGCGCGAGCTCGAACGGCGCGTGCTGCTGTCCGTGCTGGACCGCAAGTGGCGCGAGCACCTCTACGAGATGGACTACCTCAAGGAGGGCATCGGACTGCGCGCGATGGCGCAGCGCGATCCGCTGGTGGAGTACCAGCGCGAGGGCTTCGACATGTTTGCGGCCATGCTCGAGGGCCTCAAGGAGGAGTCGGTCGGCTTCCTGTTCAACCTGCAGGTCGAGGCCGCGCCGGCGCCGGAGCAGGAGCAGTCGGGTTGGACCGCGGCCGCCGCGGCGGCCCGCACCGCTCCCGCGCCGCTGCCCACCGAGCAGGCCGCGGCGGAGGCCGAACGCAACGCCGCGCCGAGCGCGCTGCGCGCGAAGGGTCTCGACCAGAAGGACGAGACCCGGCTGACCTTCTCCGGGCCGAACGAGGACGGCAACGCCGCGGTGCGCCCCGGCGCCGCCGCGGGCGACGGTGCGGGCAGCCGACGCGAGCGCCGGTCCAAGCGCAAGCGCTGAACCGGGCCACGCTCAGCCCAGCTGCAGTGAGGTGATCAGCCAGCCGCCCCGAGATCCGTTCGGGGCGGCTGGTCTGCGTTCGGCCCGTCCCGCCACCGCGAACGTCCGGTTCCCGCGCGCGTAGGTGCCGAACACTTCGGCTACGTCGGGTCCGCTCGGGCGCAGATGGACCCGCTGCAGCTGCGCGACGCCGAGCCGGCGCGCAGGTGACCCCGCCCTCGCGAGCGCGGCCACCAGGTCGATCGGGGCGGGCTCGAGCAGTGTGCGCAGTTGCGCGGGCTGGCGTCGCCTGTCGAGCACCTCGAGCGTCATGCGCAGTGCGGTCTCGGCGAACCGGAGCGCCGCGGGGTCGACCGCCTGCACCGGCGCGGCGCGGCGTGGGGACCGGCCGTCGTGCGCGGAGCGGCGGGGTGCGTGCAGGCTCGCGGGCCTGGGCGCCCCGGGCGTGGCCGGGGTGTCCAGCGGCGGTTCAGCGGGCGGCGCGCCCGTCACGAACAGTCCGCCGCGGAAGGGAAGCGGTCCGGTCATAGTTCTCTCCCGTGCTCGATCGACTTCGGTCGTGTCTTCCGGGGAGAGGCCGGACGTTGCTGCCGAGGATTGCACGAATTGTCCGTCCGCGCACGGATTTCGGCCTCCTCATCTCGCGCCGGCCCAGGCCGCACCCTAGGGTTGGGCGCATGCGCGGCTTGGTGATGGACTTCGGCGGCGTGCTGGCCGGACCCGGCTCGGGCGGGCGCCTGCTGGCCGGGATTCTCACGGACCTCCGCCGGCGCGGCGTGCGCACCGCGATCCTGAGCAACGACCCGGGCGGGCCGGCGGCAGCGGGGCTGCGCGAACTCGGCGAGGGCCGGTTGGTGGACACTGTGGTGCTCTCCGGCGACGTCGGACTCGCCAAGCCCGATCCACGGATCTTCCGGCTGACCGCGCGGCGCCTCGACCTGGAACCCGGGGACTGTGTGTTCGTCGACGACCTGGTGGCGAACGTGCGGGGTGCGGTCGTGGCGGGGATGGTCGGCGTCCGTCACGTCGATCCGGAGACCACGGCGGGGGAGCTGGGCATTCTTTTCGATCTGGAGCAAGCGGGCATGGGGGGCACGGACTGACATGGCGACGAGGCTGACCACACAGGACGCATCGTTCTACTTTCTCGAGGCGAGCACCACGCCGATGCACCTCGGGTCGCTGGCGATCCTCGAGGCGCCGGAGGGCGGCCTCGACTACGAGGACCTGCTCACGCACGTCGAGCGCAGGCTGCCGCTGGTGCCGCGGTACCGGCAGCGGGTGCGCGAGGTGGCGTTCGGCCTCGCGCGACCGGTCTGGGTGGACGATCGCGACTTCGACATCACCTACCACGTGCGCCGGTCGGCGCTGCCGAAACCCGGCTCCGACGAGCAGTTGCACGACCTGGTGGCGCGGTTGACGTCCCGGCCGCTGGACCGGTCCCGGCCGCTGTGGGAGATGTATCTCGTCGAGGGTCTGGCGAACAACCGGATCGCGATCTTCACCAAGTCGCACTCCTCGTTGGTGGACGGGGCGAAGGCGCTCGAGATCAACCAGGTGATCCTCGACCCGAGCCTGCAGCCGCGCGAGGTCGCGGAGGAGCTGTGGATGCCGGGTCGCGAACCCCGAGAGGCGGAACTGGTCCTCGACGCGGTCGCGGAGATGATCGCCCGCCCGAGCGAGGGAGCCGCCACCATCCGGATGGTGCTCGGTGATCTGGTGGGCGAGGCGACCAAGGCGATCGGCAACGTCGCCGCCGTGGTCCGGACCGCCGCCACCACGGCGCCGTCGACCCCGCTCAACGCGACCATCTCCCGCAACCGCCGGTTCGCGACGGTCAAGACCGATCTCGACGCCTACCGGACCATCCGCGCCAAGTTCGGCTGCACCGTCAACGACGCGATCCTCGCGGTGCTCACCGGGGCGCTGCGCAACTGGCTGCTCTCGCGCGGCGAACCGGTCATCGCGTTCTCGTCGGTGCGTGCCCTGGTCCCGATCGCCGTGTACGTCACGGGGGAGGGGACGGACGAGGCGTTCGACCCGGAGGTGGACCCCGCCGAACGGGAGACGATGCGCGAGAGCGCCGAGCGCCGGGTCTACTCGTGGATGATCGACCTGCCGGTGGGAGAGCCCAATCCGGTGGTGCGGCTCTCGCACATCGCGCACGCGTCGGAGGCGCACGCCAAGCAGAACCGGACGGTGAATGCGCAGACCCTCGTGCGGATGTCGGGCACGGCGCCGGCGACGTTGCACGCGATGGGTTTGCGGGTCGCGAGCGGGCTCTCGCAGCGCATGTTCAACCTCGTGATCACGAATGCACCGGGACCGCGGACCCCGCTGTACCTGGACAATGCGAAGCTCCTGGAGATGTACCCGGTCTCGCCGCTGCTGCGCAATCAGGCGCTCAGCGTGGGGCTGACGTCCTACGACGGCCACGTCTACTACGGTTTGAACGGAGATCGGGACGCGATGTCCGATGTCGACGTGGTGGCGTCGCTGCTGTACGAGGCGCTCGAGGAACTGTTGGATGCCAGTAAGTGAAGGGGTGTGCATGAGGGTCTACGTGCCCGCGACGATCGCGATGCTGCAGCGGTTGGTCGCAGACCAGCAGCTGGATCCGGTGAGCCGCACCGCTTTTGCCGTCACTCCCGCACTGCGCGAGGCGTACGCCTCCGGTGACGACGACGAGCTGGCGGAGGTCGCGATGATCGAGGCGGCGCGCGCGTCGCTGCGACTGCTGGCCGCCGAATCGGGGGAGGGCGAGACGCCCGTGCGCCGCCGAGCGGTGATCGCGGCCGACGTCGAGGACGTCAAGCTGCGTCCCGACCTCGACGATGCGGTGGTGCGGCTGGGCGCGCCGTTGGACCTGTCCGCCGTCGCCTCCGTGCACGTGGATCTCGCGGAGGCCGAGGAGTCGATCGGGCGGGCGGCCGAGGCGATCGACGCCGCCGATCTCGGCGACGCGGATGCAGAGTTCGTGCTCGGCGACGCCGAGGATCACGAGCTCGCCTGGTACGCCACGCAGGAACTGCCCTTCCTGCTCGAACTGCTCTGAAGTTCTCCGTCCGACCGCGTGACAGCTCGGTGCACCTGCGGGTAACCTACGGTCCCGTAACCTAGGTGAGTGGACGGGAATCTGATGGGTCTGAGGAAGTGGCTCGAGGCGCCGGCGGCGAATGTGTCGGCACCCCGGCGGCCGAGTTTGAACATGCTGCGCGGGGCGGTGACCCGGGTGACCACTCCGCTGTTGCCGGACGACTTCCTGCATCTGGCGAATCCGCTGTGGTCGGCGCGAGAGCTGCGCGGCAAGGTCGTCGAGGTCCGCAAGGAGACCTCCGACTCGGCGACGCTGGTGATCAAGCCGGGCTGGGGCTTCGACTTCGACTACCAGCCCGGCCAGTACATCGGGATCGGCCTGCTCGTCGACGGTCGCTTCCACTGGCGCTCGTACTCTCTGACCTCCCCGCCCAGCCGCGAGCACAAGCTGATCACCATCGCGGTCAAGGCGATGCCGGAAGGTCAGCTGTCCAGCCACCTGATCAACGGCGTCCCCTCGGGGACCGTCGTCCGGCTCGCGGCGCCGCAGGGGAACTTCTCGCTGCCCGAGCCGCCGCCCGCGAAGATCCTCTTCATCACCGCCGGCAGCGGGATCACCCCGGTGATGGCGATGTTGCGCGCGATGGTGCGCCGCGACGAACTCCCCGACGTGGTGCACGTGCACTCCGCGCCGACCGCCGACGACGTGATGTTCGGCGAGGAACTGCTCGCGCTGCACGAGCGGCACCCGAACTTCGTCTCGCACGTCCAGCACACCCGCACCGGCGGCCGGTTCAAGCTGGCCGACCTCGACGAGCTCTACCCGGACTGGCGCGAGCGGCAGACGTGGGCGTGTGGGCCCGCGGAGATGCTCGACGAGGTCGAGCGGGTGTGGGCCGACGCGGCGATCTCCGATCGTCTGCACACCGAGCGGTTCTCGATCTCACGGGCGGACACGTCCGGGCAGGGTGGCACCGTCACCTTCGCGAAGTCCGGCCGGTCGGTCGAGATCGACGGCGCGACCACGGTGCTCGAGGCGGGCGAGAAGCTGGGCGTGCAGATGCCCTTCGGCTGCCGGATGGGCATCTGCCAGACGTGTGTGGTGCCGCTGGTCTCGGGTCACATCCGTGATCTGCGATCGGGGCGCGAGCACTCGGAGGGGGAGCGCGTGCAGACCTGCATCTCCTCGGCTGCGGGCGACTGTACCTTCGATCTCTGATCGGCGGCCCGCCGCCGCCAGCCGAAATTCGTCTATCGTTGTTCTCACGCGCCGCGGTGTCCTCCCCGGTGATCTGATCTAGCCCCGACGGAGGGCCGCCCCTGATGGCCATCACGGACATCAAAGAGTTTTCCCACCTGACCCAGTCGGACATCGACACGCTCGGCCGCGAACTCGACGAGATTCGGCACGACGTGGAGGAGTCGCTCGGCGCGCGCGACGCCCGGTACATCCGCGGCGTCATCCGGCTGCAGCGCGCACTCGAGTTCGGCGGCAGGCTGACGCTGTTCGGGAGCAAGTACCGTCCCGCCTGGCTCGCGGGAACGGCCATGCTCGCGCTGTCCAAGTGCATCGAGAACATGGAACTCGGCCACAACGTGGTGCACGGGCAGTGGGACTGGATGAACGATCCGGAGATCCACTCCACCACTTGGGAGTGGGACATGACGGGTCCGTCCGCGCAGTGGAAGCGGGCCCACAACTACTCGCACCACACCTACACCAACATCGTGGGGATGGACGAGGACGTCCAGTTCGGGATCATCCGAATGACGCGCGACGTGCCGTGGCGTCCGATCAACCTGCTGCAGCCCGTCGCCAACGTCGTGCTGGCCTCTGCCTTCGAGTGGGGTATCGCCCTGCATGACTGGAAGATCACGCAGGACGCCGCGCGGGAGCGGGGCGACGACCAGCTTGCCGAGGTCAACCGGGACTTCGCCCGCAAGATCGCGCGGCAGGTGATCAAGGACTACGTCCTGTTCCCGGCGCTGACCGGTCCGGCGTGGCGCAGCACGCTGACCGCGAACGCGACCGCGAACCTGGCCCGCAACCTGTGGGCCTACACGGTGATCTTCTGCGGACACTTCCCGGACGGTGCGGAGAAGTTCACCGTCGAGCAGTACCGGAACGAGACCAAGCCGGAGTGGTACCTGCGGCAGATGCTGGGCTCGGCCAACTTCAAGTCGGGCCGGGTGATGGGGTTCATGAGCGGAAACCTCAGCTACCAGATCGAGCACCACCTGTTCCCCGATCTGCCGAGCAATCGGTTGCGGGAGGTCTCGGTTCGGGTCCGGTCGCTGTGCGACAAGTACGACCTGCCGTACACGACGGGATCGTTGGGCAAGCAGTACCTCTTGGCGTTGCGAACGATTCACAAGCTGTCGCTGCCGGACCGTTTTCTGAAGGCGACCTCGGATGACGCCCCGGAAACGTCGTCGGAGCGTAAATTCCTCGTCGGTGACCCCGCGGTGAACCCGCTGCGGGTCGATCCGGCCACCGGCCGTCGGATCGGTCTCCGATCGGCCCTGCGTCGGATGCGCGAGCGCGGTCGACCCCTCCCGGTGTGAGCTGCACCACAATGTCCCGACCGTAACCTACGGGGTCGTAAGTTACGGTACGGTAGGTCCCTGTACGGGAACGTCTAGGTCCGGGAGAGTCGATGGCAATCGCCGACATCAAGGAGTACGCGCACCTCACCGAGGCGGACGTCGAGGCGCTCGGTCGAGAGCTCGACGCGATCCGCCGGGACGTCGAGGACTCGCGGGGCGAACGCGACGCACGGTACCTCCGCAACACCATCCGGCTGCAGCGCTCGCTCGAGGTGGCCGGTCGGGCCGTGCTCTTCGGCAGCCGTAAGCGCCCGTTGTGGCTGCTCGGCGCCGGCCTGCTCGGCACGTCGAAGATCATCGAGAACATGGAGCTCGGCCACAACGTCATGCACGGCCAGTGGGACTGGATGAACGATCCCGAGGTGCACTCGAGCGCCTGGGAGTGGGACGTGGTCGGACCGTCCGCGCACTGGAAGCAGACGCACAACTACATCCATCACAAGTACACGAACGTCCTCGGCATGGACGACGACGTGGGATACGGCCTGCTGCGGGTCACGCGCGACCAGCGCTGGAAGCCGTTCAACATGGCGAACGTGCCGTTGAACGCGCTGCTCGCGCTGTTCTTCGAGTGGGGCATTGCCGCGCAGCACCTCGAGCTCGGCAAGGTCGCGAAGGGTCGCGTCGACATGGCCGAGTTCAAGGTCAAGCGTGACGAGGTGGTCGAGAAGATCGGCAAGCAGGCGCTCAAGGACTACGTGATGTTCCCGGCGCTCACCGGCAAGGCCTGGAAGAGCACGCTCACCGCGAACTTCACCGCGAACATCATTCGCAACGTGTGGACCAACGCGGTCATCTTCTGCGGGCACTTCCCGGACGGTGCCGAGAAGTTCACCAAGGCGGACATCGACGCCGAGACGCACGAGCAGTGGTACCTGCGGCAGATGCTCGGCAGCGCGAACATCTCGGGCGGCCGGGTGATGGACTTCATGACCGGCAACCTGAGCTACCAGATCGAGCACCACATCTTCCCCGACCTGCCGTCGAACCGGTACGCCGAGATCGCTGTGAAGGTGCGGGCGCTGTGCGACAAGTACGACCTGCCGTACACCACTGGTCCGCTGCTGGTGCAGTACGGCAAGTCGTGGCGCACCATCGCGAAACTGTCGTTGCCGAACAAGTACCTGCGCGACACCGTCGACGACGCCCCCGAAACCGCGTCGGAGCGCAAGTGGGAGGGCCGCGAGGCGGTGCTGACCGTGGACCCGGAAACCGGCCGCAGCCGTGGTCTTCGAACCGCCATCCGCGAGGCGAAGAAGCGCCGTGGCCTGCGGGGACTTCTCGCCCGCTGATCGAGCTCCGACGCTGACGTGGGTGCCCCGCCCCCGACGGGTGGGGCACCCACATCGGCGTCGTGTCGCTACTGGCCGGCCGACCCGACGATGGCCGAACCGGTGCTGATGAGGGTCTTGAAGATGCTCATGACGTCGCCGAGGACGGAGGAACCGGCGTCGATGATCAATTGTGCGCTACCCATCTGAACTCCTTATGTCGTGACGAGAGATGTCGTGACCTGTGAGCTGATTCGAATCAGATTTGAGCTCGTACAGTGTAAACACGTCGATTGCGGGTCGGAGTCGGCGAATCGTGGAACGTGACCCGACCGTGACGACGCGGGGCGGTGCGCTACCAGGCCTCGTTGGACGTCAGCGCGACCAGCAGCAGGCGCACCGCGGCGACCCGGCGCGCGGCCTCTCCCTCGAGCCGGTCCAGCGCGCACTCGGGATCGGCAGGCGGGCCGAGATGGGTGCATCCGCGGGGGCAGTCCTCGATGGCCGCCGCGAGGTCGGTGAACGCCCCCATCACGTCGTCCGGTGAGATGTGGGCGAGCCCGAAGGACCTGATGCCGGGCGTGTCCACGACCCATCCGCGGGGCAGATTCACGGACTGGTCGGGCAGGGGCGGCAGCGGCAGCGCCACCGACTGGGTGGACGTGTGCCTGCCCTTGCCGACACCCGACACCACGCCGGTGGCCCGATCCGCATCGGGCACAAGGCGATTCACGAGTGTCGACTTGCCGACGCCGGAATGCCCGATGAGTGCGGTGACGGTGCCCGCGAGGATGGCCTGCACCGCGTCGAGCGCGTCGTCCTGACCGGCGAGCACCACCGGCACGTCCAGGTCGGCGAACGCGGCCGCGAACTCCTGGTGGTCGGCGAGATCGCCCTTGGTCAGGCACAGAACGGGTTTCAGGCCGCCGACGTAGGCCGCGACCAGTGCGCGCTCGACGAATCCGGTGCGCGGCGGTGGGTCCGCGAGCGCGACCACGATCAGCAGCTGCGAGGCATTGGCGACCACGATGCGCTCGTACGGATCGGTGTCGTCGGCGGTGCGGCGCAACACCGTGGTGCGGTCCTCGACCCGCACGATCCGGGCGAGGGTGTCGGTGCGGCCGGAGACGTCGCCGACCACTCCCACGCGGTCGCCGACGACGATCGGGGTGCGGCCGAGCTCGCGGGCCCGCATGGCCACCACCGGACGGTCCGGGTCGCCGTCCAGTACGCATCCCCAGCGGCCACGGTCCACCGAGACCACCATCGCGGACTCGGCACTCTTGTGCTCGGGCCGGGTCTTGGTGCGCGGACGCGAGCCCTTGCCCGGGCGGATCCGGACGTCGGACTCGTCGTACCGGCGGGCGGTCAGGAGGATGCCCCGATCGGGCTCAGCATTGTCTCCCAAAGTTTTTCGAACCCAGGCAGGGTCTTCGCGGTGGTTCCGACGTCGTCGACGTCGATGCCCGGGACGACGAGGCCGAGGATCGCGCCCGCGGTCGCCATCCGGTGGTCGGCGTAGGAGCGCCAGGTGCCGCCATGGAGCGGCCGCGGTTCGATCCGCAGTCCGTCGTCGGTCTCGGTCACGGCGCCGCCGAGGTTGTTGATCTCCGTGGAAAGTGCTGCGAGCCGGTCCGTTTCGTGACCACGCAGGTGCGCGATTCCGCGCAGGACGGAGGGGCTCTCGGCGAGCGCGGCCAGTGCCGCCACGGTGGGGGTGAGCTCGCCGACGTCGTGCAGGTCTACGTCGATACCGCGTAGCGTGCGGGCGCCGGTGACGGTCAGCAGTGAATCATGAAGGGTCGCATCGCATCCCATCTGGGTCAGGATATCCCTGATTGCGTCCCCCGGCTGCGTGGTGGCCGACGGCCACAGCGGCACACTGACCGTGCCCGCGGTGACCGCGGCGGCGGACAGGAACGGCGTCGCGTTCGACAGGTCCGGCTCCACCACCCAGTCCACCGCGGTGACGGGTCCGGGCCAGACCTGCCAGGTGTTCGCATCCCCGTCGGCCGGCGTCTGCACGCGCACGCCGGCCTCGCGCAGCATCTCCACCGTCATGTCGATGTGCGGCATGGACGGTACCGACGCGCCGTCGTGGCGCACGGTCACGCCGCGTTCGAAACGGGCCGCCGAGAGCAGCAGCCCGGAGACGAACTGCGACGAGCCGGAGGCGTCGATGGTCACGGCGCCGCCCGCGACCGATCCGTGGCCGGTCACCGTGAACGGGAGCCCGTCGCCGTCGATCCCGACACCGAGTCCGCGCAGTGCCTCGAGAATGGTGCCGAGCGGCCGGGTGCGCGCCTGCTCGTCGCCGTCGAAGGAGACGAGTCCGTTCGCGAGCGCCGCGACCGGCGGCAGGAAGCGCATCACGGTGCCGGCGAGGCCGCAGTCCACGGTGGCCGCGCCGAGCGGTCCGGGGGTGACCCGCAGCGTGGTCGGCGAGCCGTCGACCTCGTCGATCCCGACGCCGAGGGCGCGCAGTGCGTCGATCATCAGGTCGGTGTCCCGGCTGCGCAGCGCCCCCGTCACGGTGGAGGGTCCCCCGGCGATCGCGGCGAGGATCAGGGCTCGGTTCGTGATCGACTTCGAGCCCGGCAGGGTCACGGTCGCGTGCACGGGCGATTCGGCGAGGGGCGCTCTCCACAGACTCACGTGCACCATCTTCCCGCATCGCGGCACGTGTCGGTGCAGGGGCACACAATGGTCGTATGTGCGGCAGATACGCGACGACGGTGGACCCGGCCCTGCTGGCGGTCGAGCTGGATGCGATCGACGAGACCGTGAGCGGCCCGCGGGAGCCGACCGAGAACTACAACGTCGCGCCGACCGACCCGGTGCTGACCGTGGTGAGCAGGCATTCGCGCGAGCATCCCGACGACGCGCCCGCGCGACGGATTCGGCGTATGCGCTGGGGGCTGGTGCCGCCGTGGACCAAGGCGGGGGCACCCGGCGTGCCGGCCAAGGGGGCGCCGCTGTTCAACGCCCGCGCGGACACCGCGGCGACCAAGCCCGCGTTCCGGACGGCGCTGAGGACCAAACGGTGCCTGGTCCCGATGGACGGCTGGTACGAGTGGCTGACCGAGCCCGCCGGGGCGGGGAAGGCCGCGAAGGTCCCCTACTTCATGACCCCGGCCGACGGCTCCCGGCCGTACATGGCCGGCCTGTGGTCGGTGTGGCGTGACCGGGATGCGGACGCCGGCCCGCTGCTCAGCGCCACGATCCTCACCACGGACTCGGTCGGCGAGCTGCAGGCGATCCACGACCGGATGCCGCTGATGCTCACCCCCGAGCACTGGGACCGGTGGCTCGATCCCGATGCGGACGCCCCGACCGAACTGCTCGGCCAGGTGGCCGCCGAGGTGGCCGCGGGAATCGAGATCCGGCGGGTGTCGGACCGGGTGAACAGCGTGCGCAACGACGGCCCCGACCTGGTCGCCCCGGCCGGTCCCGCGGGGTCGGCGGTGGGCGAGCAGATCAGCCTGCTGTGACCAGCCCGCTGACCTGGGCGAGGAGTTCGAGCGAGCGCAACCAGGCGGCCCGGTCGGTGGCCGAGGAGACGACCATCAGCTCGTCGGCGCCGGTCTGCTCGGCGAACCGGTCCAGGTAGTCGCGTACGACGGTGGGCGTGCCGACCGCCGAGTACCGGACCATCTGCAGCACCTGCTGGCCCGCGGGGGACTCGAGGATCAGGTCCGCCTCGTCCGGGGTGAAGGTGCGCCCGCGGCCGACGAACAGCCCGACCCGCTTGCGCTTGGCGTCGAGGAAGAGCCGGTCGGCCTCGTCCTGGGTGTCCGCGGCGATGACGTTCGCGGCCGCGATCACGTACGGCTCCGACAGCTGCGCCGACGGCCGGAACTCGCGCCGGTAGATCGCGATCGCGTCGTGCAGGGCGTTGGGCGCGAAATGCGACGCGAACGCGTAGGGCAGGCCCAGCATCGCGGCCAGCTTCGCCCCGAACAGCGAGGAGCCGAGAATGTACAGCGGCACGTCGGTGCCCTTGCCGGGCGTCGCCTCGATGCCGGGGATGCGGGACGGTCCGGTCAGGTAGCCCTGCAGTTCCAGCACGTCCTGCGGGAAGGACTCCGCCGAGCTGGGGTCGCGGCGCAAGGCCCGCATCGTCTTCTGGTCGCTGCCGGGCGCGCGACCGAGACCGAGGTCGATCCGCCCGGGGTGCAGTTCGGCCAGGGTGCCGAACTGCTCGGCGATGGTCAGGGGCGCGTGATTGGGCAGCATGATGCCGCCCGCACCCAGCCGGATTCGCTCGGTGTGCGCGGCGACGTGCGCGATGAGCACGCTGGTCGCCGACGAGGCGATGGACGGCATGTTGTGGTGCTCGGCGTACCAGATGCGGTCGTATCCCCACCCTTCGGCGGCCTGCGCCATCGCCACGCTGGAGCGGAGGCTGTCGGCGGCCGTTTCCCCGTCTCCGATGTGGGCGAGATCGAG
The DNA here is from genome assembly GCF_042754225.1 of Rhodococcus sp. NPDC059234. Classification (NCBI taxonomy): domain Bacteria; kingdom Bacillati; phylum Actinomycetota; class Actinomycetes; order Mycobacteriales; family Nocardiaceae; genus Rhodococcus; species Rhodococcus sp. NPDC059234. The sequence goes on along the minus strand of NZ_JBHZAH010000023.1, from coordinate 4,693 downwards.
GATGGAGAGTGGAACCGTCACGGTGGTACCGCCTTCTTTCGATGACAACAGTCGTTCGTGGAGACAAGTCGTTGTGTGGTGCAACAGTCCGTGGCCGGAAAGTAATTCCCCGTGCACGGACTTTCGGGCTCAGCCCGCGGTGATGGGCGCGAGCACCGCGCCGGTCAACCGGACGAGGTCGGCGGGATCGAGATCGATCTCGAGGCCGCGCCTGCCCGCGCTGCAGAGCATCCGGTCCCAGTTCGCGGCGGACGCGTCGATCACGGTCGGGAGCTTCTTGCGCTGGCCGAGCGGGGAGATGCCGCCGAGGACGTAGCCGGTGGACCGCTGCGCCTCCGCCTGGTCGGCCATCACCGCCTTGCCCGCCCCCAGCGCCGCGGCGGCGGCCTTGAGGGAGAGCTTCTCCGGGACCGGCAGCACCGCGACCGCCAGCTTGCCGTCGGCGGTCTTGATGACGAGCGTCTTGAAGATCTGCGCGGCGTCCAGGCCGAGGTCGGCGGCCAGCGCGTCCACGGCCTCGGTGCCGTACGAGGCGCTCGTGGGGTCGTGCTCGTAGCTGTGCACGCGGTGCGCGACCTTGCCCTTGACGAGTGCCTGCGTTGCCGGGGTTGCGGAGCCTGCCATGGCGACGACTCTAGTTTCGAGGGAACACACAGTGACACGTCCGTGGGAACACTCGGGACATGTCCGTGGGAACACTCGGGACATGTCCGTGGGAACACTCGGCGGCGACCCGGCGTTGCACCGAGCACGTTGGTCCATACCGAGAGGAGTCGTAGGTGTCGGTGCAGTGCCTCGAGCGCCCCGCTGACCGCATCCCCGTCGAACGGGTGGCGGTAGCCTTGATCCCTACGGCGACTGAAGGGATCAGCGTGCCTAACGACCGGCGTGAGCCAGAAGACCAGCAGCTAGCGGAGTCGGCGACCGAGCTGACCGCGCGGTTCGAGCGCGATGCGCTGCCACTGCTGGACCAGCTGTACGGCGCAGCTCTGCGCATGACCCGCAACCCCGCGGACGCGGAGGACCTGGTCCAGGAGACCTACATCAAGGCCTACTCGGCGTTCCGCTCCTTCAAGGAGGGCACGAACCTCAAGGCCTGGCTGTACCGGATCCTGACCAACACCTACATCAACTCGTACCGCAAGAAGCAGCGTCAGCCGGCGCAGTACCCGACCGACGAGATCACCGACTGGCAGCTCGCCGCGACGGCCGAGCACACCTCTCAGGGTCTGCGGTCGGCCGAGGTCGAGGCCCTCGACGCGCTGCCAGACGACGACATCAAGGCGGCGTTGCAGGAGTTGCCGGAGGAGTTCCGGATGGCGGTGTACTACGCCGACGTCGAGGGCTTCCCGTACAAGGAGATCGCCGAGATCATGGGCACCCCGATCGGCACCGTGATGTCGCGGCTGCACCGTGGCCGCAAGCAGCTGCGCGGGTTGCTGGCCGACGTGGCACGCGAACGAGGATTCAACCGGAGCGCCGCGGCGGCAGCGTCCACAGCTCAGCAGCAGGAGGCGTCCCGGTGAGCGAGCAGAACGAGTTCGAGCAGCTGGACTGCTCCGCGGTGATCGCGGACGTGTGGCTGATGCTCGACAACGAGTGCGACGACACGACGCGCGCCCGGCTGCGGCGGCACATGGAGGACTGCGGATCCTGCTTCGAGGCGTACGGCATCGAGGAGAAGGTGAAGTCGCTGGTGAACCGCAAGTGCGGCGGGGAGCACGCGCCGGACGGGCTTCGGGAGCGGCTGAAGATCCAGCTGCGGACCACCACGATCATCACGCGGGTCGATCCCGACCACTAGGCATACGCACGGCGAGGGCCGCCCGGGACTTCCCGGACGGCCCTCGTTGGGCATTCAGCTCCCGAAGAACAGTTCGGCGGAGCCCGCGGGGCTGGGGACCTGACATCCGGCGGCACAGCTCACGGTGACGCCCGTCGGTGACCAGTCGAGGGTGGTGACGCCGTCGGCGCTGACGATCAGGCGCGCGTTGAGGTTGACTCCCGGCTCGCCGGTGGCGGAGCGCTCTTCGGGGGCGGCCGTTCGGCCGCATCCGACGGCCGGTCCGAGGTTCGGATTCTGGAGTTCGTAGACGGCGTCGTAGACGACGGTGGAACCGGTGGTGGGGTCGACAGTCCACGAGCCCGAGGCGCCCCTGTAGGGGTCCGTCGGTGTGGAGACGCGTTCGCCTGTCGGGTTGGTATACGTCACGGTCCCGGAAACCGGACGCTGCCACTTGCGGATGCCGCACACGTCGAGCGTCTCGTTGACCTGCTGGATCTGGGTGACCTGCCGGGCGGGGCCATTGGTTGCGGAGATGGTTGTGCGGTAGTGGATTTCGTCGCCGACGAATCCGATGTTCGGCCCGACGACCTCGTGGGTGACGGCGAGGTTGTCATGCGTCGTTGTCGCGCGGGTGGCGGAGGCGTCGTGGCCGGGTGCGGCCACGGATCCGACTGCGTCAGCGGATTGGGCGGCGGCGATGCCGGTGACGCCGGCGGCGAGCAGTGCGGCGGCCGCGGTCGTGATGGCGAGGCGTGCGACGGTGTGTCGACGGGTGTGGGGCACGTGTGCTCCTGAGTGAGGTGGATTGTCGGGGGTGGGCGTCAGGTCAGCTGCCGAAGGAGCCGAGGAAGATCTTGAGGAATTCGTCAGTGCTCATGGTGTAACCGGCGCACCCGTCGCAGCGCGTCTGGGCCTTCATCGACGGGAAGTTCTGGGTGCCGAGCCCGGAGATGTCGGCGGTGACACCGGAGTTCTGGACATAGGCGGTGTATTCCTGCCTCATGGTTCCGTACCAGTTGTAGGTGACCTCGATGACGACGGTGTCGCCGGCCGCGGTGATGGGCCACCCGGGTCCGGACGCCACGTAGTTGCCCCGCAGTTGCGGCTCCACGTAGTTGCCCTCCACCTCCGGCGTGGCCGTGATCGTCTCGGTGGTCCTGCCGCCGTCCGTCTGGGTGTAGGTGATCTTTGCCGTGGGGCTGCTGGTGTACCGGGGCCCTCGGTCCTGGATCCGGGTGATCAGGCGGTCCGGGGTCCCGGCTGTGGAGAAGGTGGTGCGGAAGGTCACCTGCAGGCCGCCCCCGCCCACGTTCCTGCCGACGACCTCCCGGGTGATCGTCACGTTGTCGACGGTGGCGGTGTCCGAGCGCTGCAGGTCGGGGTCGTTTCCGTTTTCGATGACGCGCTCAGCGGAACCGACCAGGTCGAGGTTGGAGACGTCGACGCTGCCGCCGCTGCTGCCTGTCACGCTTTCGATGCTGCCGGTCGCGCCTGCGCTTGCGGTGCCGGTCAGCAGGCCGGCGGCGAGCAGCGCGGAGGTGGTGGCGACCGCGGCGAGGCGGTGGGCGGGTGTCGATGAGCGGGACACGGGACTCCGTTCGGGACGGGCGATTGGGGCACGTCTCGGGGGAGTCGACACTGTGCGTATCCCCCCCGGCCGCGTATGCCGTGATCGTATGGACGGCCGCCCGGTTTCGCCGGAGAAAGTGAAAACTGTTGTGTATAACGGCATTCCGAGCTTGTGAGCGTTGGCTCGACGCGCGCAACGAGGGCAACCCGGAATTTCTCGGGTTGCCCTCGTCGTGAGGTAACAGGTCAGCTGCCGGGGAAGGGGATGGTCGTGACGTAGCCAACACACCCGTCGCAGCGCGTCTGGGCCTTCATCGACGGGAAGTTCTGGGTGCCGAGCCCGGAGATGTCGGCGGTGACACCGGAGTTCTGGACATAGGCGGTGTACTCCTGCCTCATGGTTCCGTACCAGGTGTAGGTGACCTCGATGACGACGGTGTCGCCGGCCGCGGTGATGGGCCACCCGGTTCCGGATGCCACGTATTCGCCTATCGCGTATCCACCCGTGGAATCCAGGGTGGACGCGATCGTCTCGGTGGTCCTGCCGCCGTCCGCCTTGGTGTAGGTGATCTTTGCCGTGGGGCTCCCGGTGTATTTGGGCCCTTGGTCGTCGATCCGGGTGATCAGGCGGTCCGGGGTCCCGGTCGTGGAGAAGGTGGTGCGGAAGGTCACCTGCAGGCCGCCCGAGCCCACATTCTTGCCGACAACCTCGCGAGTGATCGTCACGTTGTCGACGGTGGCGGTGTCCGAGCGCTGCAGGTCGGGGTCGTTTCCGTTCTCGATGACGCGCTCAGCGGAACCGACCAGGTCGAGGTTGGAGACGTCGACGCTGCCGCCGCTGCTGCCGGTCACGCTTTCGATGCTGCCGGTCGCGCCTGCGCTTGCGGTGCCGGTCAGCAGGCCGGCGGCGAGCAGCGCGGAGGTGGTGGCGACCGCGGCGAGGCGGTGGGCGGGTGTTGATGAGCGGGACACGGGACTCCGTTCGAGGTGGGCGACTGGGCGCGCGTGTCGAGGGAGTCGACACTGTGCGGGCCCCCGACCGCGTGTGCGGTCATCGTATGGACGGCCGCCCGGTTCCGCCGGATAATGCGAAAACTGTTGCGTATAACGGCATTCCGAGCTTGTGAGCGTTGGCTCGACGCGCGCAACGAGGGCAACCCGGAATTTCTCGGGTTGCCCTCGTCGTGAGGTAACAGGTCAGCTGCCGGGGAAGGGGATGGTCGTGACGTAGCCAACACACCCGTCGCAGCGCGTCTGGGCCTTCATCGACGGGAAGTTCTGGGTGCCGAGCCCGGAGATGTCGGCGGTGACACCGGAGTTCTGGACATAGGCGGTGTA
>NZ_JBHZAH010000022.1:0-55651 GCF_042754225.1 Rhodococcus sp. NPDC059234 | reverse complement strand
GTTCCGAGGTTCTACTTCTTGGCGTAGACCGTGGTGCCGGGCTCGGCCATCAGGGTCTGGCCCAGGCCGACGCCTGCGGCAACCAGGGTCGGACCGCCGACGACGATGGTGCCGACGATGCCGCCGATACCCGCGCCGGTGATCGTGCCGACGGCGGGCATGACGAAGGTGCCCACCACCGCGCCGATGATGGTGCCGAGCAGGCCGCCCGAGGCAGTGGCAACCGCCAGCTGCGAGGTGAAGGTCTGCTGCGCCATCAGGTTCTCCTCGGGCGAGGCGATGTCCTTGACGGCCAGCCCCGCGCCGTTGATCGGCTGCGCGACCAGGTTGCCCGCGATCGGCTTGGCCTTGCCGAGATCGAAGACGGGGGTCAGGGTGACGGTCTTGCCGTCCGCGCTGACCTTCTGATCCATCGGGAACTGCAGGGCGTTGAGCTGCCACGAGAGCGGCAGGCTCACGACGGCCTTGCCGGTGCCGTCCTGCAGCTCGATGTTCTTGCCGTCACCCGAGACCTTGAACGCACCGGCGTCGATGGTGGTCACGACGGACTTGTCGACGATCTTCGAGTCCCAGTTGATCTTCTCCGGAGCAGGCGCCGCAGGCTGCGCGTGCGAGGTGCCGGCACCGATGCCCAGTGCGGCCACCGCCAGCATCGACGACACAGCAAACTTCTTCATTTTCATGCGGTGGATCCCCTCCGGAAGAAACAACATGGCAACAAAACTCTAAACAACAGGCGAACCTTAGTCTGAGGCTCCCCTGAGAAACAAGGACCGTAAGCCGGGCGAAACGATACGGGAACGGAGCCTTACCCGCAGGTCATCCCACGAAGTTAGGTTGACCTGCGCTGAACGCGCCAGAGGGGACGATTTACGGTGAGCGTCAGAAGATCTGTGTCGTCAGATGGACCGACCGACGACGCAAGCATCGGTTCGACGTTGAATCGTGATGCTACCGGCGGGTAACTTATCCGTCATAGACCGAGGCGCCGCCCGACAAGTCGCAGGCGTTGCCGTCACAGAAGAAAGGCCGTGACATGAACGCCCTGACGATCACGTTGGGCACGATCGGCGTACTGCTCAGCCTGGTGTGTTGGGCCTCATTCTTGAGTGGGGCCTGGACCATGGGTAAGACAGTGATGATCGGTCAGTCAGCCCCTGACCGCTGGCGCCCGTTCTTCCCGCGCATCAAGCAGATGATCATCGAGTTCATCGCGCACACCCGGATGGCGAAGTTCCGCACCGTGGGCTGGGCGCACTGGCTCGTCATGATCGGCTTCCTCGCGGGCGCACAGTTCTGGTTCATGGCGTACGGCCAGACCTTCGACCCCACCTGGTCGTGGCCGTTGATCGGTGACACATGGTGGTTCCACCTCGGCGACGAGATTCTCGGCGTCGGCACCGTCGTCGGCATCGTCACGCTGATGGTCCTCCGCCAGCTCAACCACCCGCGGGTGCCCGAGCGCCTCTCCCGCTTCAGCGGCTCGAAGTTCGGCCCCGCCTACTTCGTCGAATGGGTCGTGCTCACCGAGGGCATCGGCATGGTGCTGGTCAAGGCAGGAGTGCTGTCGCTGGAGGGCCACTCCAGTTGGACCGACCCGATCACCGGTCAGATCGCAAAGGTGATCCCGGCGAACGTCGTGCTGATCTCGATCTTCGCATTCGTCAAGCTGATGTCCGGCATGATCTGGCTGTTCGTCGTCGGTCGCAACATCACCTGGGGCGTCGCCTGGCACCGCTTCTCGGCGTTCCCGAACATCTACTTCAAGCGTGAGGACGACGGCGGCGTCGCGCTCGGCGCCGCGAAGCCGATGATGTCCAAGGGCAAGGCCCTGACGATGGACAACGTCGACCCCGACACCGACACCCTCGGAGCGGGTCAGATCGAGGACTTCTCCTGGAAGGGCTGGCTCGACTTCACCACGTGCACCGAGTGCGGTCGCTGCCAGAGCCAGTGTCCGGCCTGGAACACCGGCAAGCCCCTTTCGCCCAAGCTGCTCATCATGTCGCTCCGCGACCACGGCTACACCAAGGCGCCGTACCTGCTCGCGGGCGGCCGCAAGGACATGGGCGGCGACGAGGTCGGCCTGGTCGACGCCGACGGCAAGGTCGACGAGGCCGCGCTGGCCAAGATCCCCGAGGCCGCGCTCACCGAGGCCGGGCGCAAGCTGGTCGGCGAGACGGTCGAGGGCGAGCTCGCCCCGGTCATCGACCTCGAGACCCTGTGGTCGTGCACCAACTGCGGTGCGTGCGTCGAGCAGTGCCCCGTCGACATCGAGCACGTCGACCACATCATCGACATGCGCCGCTACCAGGTGCTCATCGAGTCGGAGTTCCCGTCCGAGCTGGCCGGCCTGTTCAAGAACCTCGAGAACAAGGGCAACCCCTGGGGCCAGAACTCCAAGGACCGCCTCAACTGGATCTCCGAGATGGACTTCGACATCCCGGTGTTCGGCAAGGACGCGGACAGCTTCGAGGACTACGAGTACCTGTTCTGGGTCGGCTGCGCCGGCGCCTACGAGGACCGCGCCAAGAAGACCACCAAGGCCGTCGCCGAGCTGCTCGCCACCGCGGGCGTGAAGTTCATGGTCCTGGGCGCCGACGAGACCTGCACCGGCGACTCCGCTCGCCGCGCGGGCAACGAGTTCCTGTTCCAGCAGCTCGCCATGCAGAACATCGAGATGCTCAACTCCGTGTTCGACGGTGTCGAGCAGTCCAAGCGCAAGATCGTCGTCACCTGTGCGCACTGCTTCAACGCCCTCGGCAACGAGTACCCGGAGGTGGGCGGCGACTACGAGGTCATCCACCACACCCAGCTGCTCAACCGCCTGGTGCGGCAGAAGAAGCTGATCCCGGTCGCCTCGGTCTCCGAGGACGTCACCTACCACGACCCGTGCTTCCTCGGCCGCCACAACAAGGTCTACGACGCTCCCCGTGAGCTGATGGAGGCCTCCGGCGCCAAGCTCGTCGAGATGCCCCGGCACGGCGAGCGGTCCATGTGCTGTGGCGCCGGTGGCGCGCGCATGTGGATGGAAGAGAACATCGGCAAGCGCATCAACGTCGACCGGGTCGACGAGGCGCTGTCCACGGATCCGAAGAAGATCGCGACCGGCTGCCCGTTCTGCCGCGTCATGCTCACCGACGGCGTCACCGCGCGCCAGGAGCAGGGCCTGGGCGAGGGCGTCGAGGTCGTGGACGTCGCCCAGCTGATGCTGAACTCCGTCACCCGGCTCGAGCCGTCCGTGCTCTCGGAGAACCTGAAGGTCGTGCAGCGGGAGAAGGTCGCCGTGCCGGTCGCCGAGGCCGCTCCGGTGGTCGAAGCGCCTGCCGCCGAGGCCACTCCGGCCGCCGCCGCTGCTCCGGCTGCGGCGGCCCCGAAGCCGGCCGCCAAGGGCCTGGGCATGAAGGGTCTGGCCAAGGCTCCCGGCGCGAAGGCTCCCGGCGCCAAGCCCGCGGCCGCCGCCCCTGCCGCCGCAGCCGCCCCCGCCGCAGCGGCTCCGGCCGCCCCGAAGGGCCTCGGCCTCAAGGGTGGGGCGAAGGCTCCGGGCCTGGGCATGAAGGGTGGGGCGAAGGCTCCGGGCGCCAAGCCCGCGGCTGCCGCCCCCGCCGCCGAGGCCGCCCCCGCAGCGGAGGCACCCGCCGCCGAGGCACCCAAGCCGAAGGGCCTGGGCCTCGCCTCGGGCGCCAAGGCGCCGGGCAAGGGTCTGCAGATGAAGGGCGCTGCGAAGGCTCCGGGCGCCAAGCCCGCGGCTGCCGCGGCTGCCACACCGGCACCCGCGACCGCTCCGGCACCGGCAGCTGAGGCCGCACCGGCCGAGGCACCGGCGGCCGCTGCGCCTGCCGCCGCACCGCCGCAGCCGAAGGCCGGTGGGCTCGGCTTCAAGTCCGGGGCGAAGGCTCCGGGCGCGAAGAAGGCCGCTCCCGCCGCCGCTCCGGCACCCGCCGCACCCGCGGCACCGCTTGAGGCCGAGGCTCCTGCCGCCGAGGCCCCCGCCGCGGAGGCACCGGCACCCGCGGCCGCACCGGCCGAGACTGCGGCCCCGCCGCAGGCCAAGCCCGGCGCGCTCGGCTTCAAGGCCGGCGCCAAGGCCCCCGGCCGCAAGAAGTAGCACCAGCGCAGAAGACGCCCTCACCGAACTCGGTGGGGGCGTCTTCTCGTTGCGCCGCACACCTCGTGACTGGATCACGCACCGGGCACGCGGGACATCGTTCGACGGGGCGACGGCCGACTGGTCCCCGCCGGACAGGTACCCGGCGGCGTGCTGTGGGCCGAGAAGCAGCGCGAGGACGGGATCCGCGATGCCGGCTGGCAGGTGGTCCGCTGGACCTGGGACGAGCTGGCGACACCGCACGCGATCGTCGACCGGGTCACCCGGGCGATCGCTCGGGCCCGGAACCGCCCGTCGCCCACCGGCCGGGCGGCGACCTCCCCGGCGCCGTGACCACACCGGAACTGTCAGCGGCACACCCCGGTTCGGCGGCGATCGCGGGTGCGATCTCGCGAACCGGTGTGTGCCGTCACCTGCCCGAGGACGCGGTGCGGCGCCCGACTATCGCCTCGCGGACTCCGGGACCCGCCGCTGCTCGACGGATCGTCCCGGCAGCGCGTTGACCTTGGACACGTCGCCGCCGTAGTGCGCGAGCAGTCGCGGGTCCATCACCCGGCGCCACAGTGGCGGCACGAACGAGAGCCAGATCAGCGTCGCGTAGCCCGCCGGCAATTGCGGGGCCTCGGGCATGCTCCGCAGCGTCTGGTAGCGCCGCTGCGGGTTGGCGTGATGATCGCTGTGCCGCTGCAGGTGGTAGAGGAAGAGGTTGCTGCACAGGTGGTCGCTGTTCCAGCTGTGCTCCGGGGCAACGCGCTCGTACCGACCGCTCGGCAGTTTCCGCCGCAGCAGCCCGTAGTGCTCGAGGTAGTTCGCGGACTCGAGCAGCACGAACCCGATCACGGCCTGCACGACCAGCCACGGGGCCACGCTCCAGCCGAAGACGGCGACGAGAACCGCGAAGAGCACGACACTGATCGCCCACGCGTTGAGCACGTCGTTGCGCGGGCTCCAGGTGCGCCGGCCACGGCGCGCGAGGCGGGCCCGCTCGTGGCGCCACGCGGACCGGACGCCGCCCACGACCGACCGCGGCAGGAAGGCCCAGAACGACTCGCCGTAACGGGCGGTCGCGGGGTCGGCGGGGGTCGCAACCCGCAGGTGGTGGCCGTGATTGTGCTCGACGTAGAAGTGGCCGTACGCCGACTGGGCGAGCGCGAACTTGGCCAGCCACCGTTCGTGGGTGGGTCGCTTGTGACCGAGTTCGTGCGCGGCGTTGATGCCGATGCCCGCGACGACGCCGACGGTCGCCGCCAGGGCGAACCGCTCGGGCCAGCCCATCGGGGCGGTGGTCCACAGGTAGCAGGCGAAGACGAGTCCGGCGTACTGAACCGGCAGGTAGAGGTAGGTACACCAGCGGTAGAACCGGTCGTCCTCGAGCGCCTTCATCGCCTCGTCGGGCGGGTTGGCCTTGTCGACACCGGCGTACACGTCGACCAGCGGGATGACGATCGCCATCAGCAGCACGCCCGCCGCCCAGAACAGTCCGAGGCCGAACGCGTGCACCAGTGCCCACGCGACGAACGGACTCAGCGGCGCCATCAACCCGAGCAGCCACAGATACCGATTCGGTTCGCGCCAACTCCCCTTGGCGCGCACACGGCGCAACGAACGAACCTGACGCATACCTCGAGAACTCCTACCCCCGGACCCTGGTCGCCAATTAGCCAGCGCGAAACTGCAATTGAGCGCCCCCACGACTCAGCAGTATCGGACGAGTGTTAGCCGTTATCAAACCTAGCAAAGCAGTCACCGGCGATCAGTGACCGAGAACACGGTGTCAGCCGGGCAGCCACGCCCCGTGCAGACCCGCGGGCACCCGGATCGGCATGCGGACCCGCGCCACCGGCCCGGCCGCGGGGTCGTCGGCGGTCAGCAGCAGGAACCACGAGGACAGGTCGCCGCGGTCGGTGCCGAGCATGGCCCAGTAGTCCCGCTCGGCGCCGGGGACGAACACCGGCTCCGCGACCGCGAGCGAACCCGGCTCCCAGTGCGTCTCGGTGCCCGCGTCCGGGTCCACGAACCACAGCGAGTCCATGGTGCCCTCACGACCGCGCAACTTGCCGATTGCCGCGATCGTCCCTCCGAGGTCGGTGAGGCGACGGTCGTCGACGCGGGGGAACTCGACGTCCCGGTCGCACACGACCTCCCGGTCCACGGTGCCGCGCACGGGGTCGATCACGGCGCGGACCAGGCCGCCCAGTGCGGGCTGGTCGAAGGTGGTGAGCAGGCCCGGGTACGACCACTGCGCGTAGTCGACGCCGACCCGGCCGTCGGGCAGGTCCCGGGCGTTCGCGAAGTGCCACACCCAGAACGCCTCGCAGCTCGCCCAGCGCACCGGGCCGCCGTCGCGGGGGATCAACGCGATGCGGGTGCCGTCGTCGGGCCGCCAGTCGAGCAGCGACCCACCGGTGAGCATCGCCGGGACGTCGAAGACCAGCGGGCACAGCACCAGCACGACGTAGCGCTCGGTCAGTGCCATGTCGTGGACCATCAGCGCCCTGTCGACGCCCTCGACGACGGTCGGCGGCCGCGACAGCGAGCCGTCCCGGGCGACCACCGACCAGGTCAGGTACGGCGCCTCGAGCAGGTAGTTGAACAGCACCATCTCGCCGGTGACCGGGTCGACCTTCGGGTGCGCGGTGCTGCCGACGGCCATCGCGCCGTCGCAGGTCTCGCGGCCCAGCGTGGACAGGTCGGCCGGGTCGAGCCGGTACGGCGGCGTGGTCTCGGCCATCGCGAGCAGCCGGTCACCGTGCCGGACGACGTTGATGTCGGGCAGTTCGCGGGCCGTGCCCGCCAGCTCCGGCCCGACCTCACGCTCGCCGGGCGTGTACCGATCGGTGACACCCGCCCAGATCACGTGACCGGCCGCCTCCTCCGCGACCACCATCGGTGTCCGGACGAACCGGTTCGTGTACCGGGCGGTGCCCTCGCTCAGCTCGACCCGGTGCACCATGCCGTCGCCGTCGAGCGGGTAGACGTACCGGCCGATCGGATCGAACCGCGGGTTGGGACCGTTGCGCAGGTAGGCGCCGTGCAGGTCGGCGGGCAGCTCGCCGATCACCTCGAGGTCGGAGACGTCCACCTCCTCGCGTTGCGGGGCGAAGATCCCGGTGAGGTGCGAGTGGTGCGCGAGGTCGACCGGCGCCGGTCGACGAATGCTCGGTGCGTTCATGGGAATGCCACTTCCATGTGGGTCCGTGCTCGGCGATGCCACCCTCCAGAATCCTCCCCCGACGGCGGCTGGTCACCGATTCGGGTCCACGGAATCGACCCCGATTCCGGCGCCCCCCAGGTCCACGAAAAGGTTCGTCAGCTACACCACAAGCGGGGTTCGCCAGGAAATTGATTCGACCCGGGTGGCACGATGGTCGGGTGACCGTCTCGGAGCCCTCCCACCACCAGCACGTCATCCCGCGCGAACTGAAGCAGTCCACCAAGCTGCAGAACGTGCTGTACGAGATCCGTGGACCGGTCCACGCGCACGCCGCCCGGCTCGAGGCCGAAGGTCACCGCATCCTCAAGCTGAACATCGGCAACCCGGCGCCGTTCGGGTTCGAGGCGCCCGACGTGATCATGCGCGACATGATCGCCGCGCTGCCCACCGCGCAGGGCTACTCCGACTCCAAGGGCATCCTGTCCGCGCGTCGTGCCATCTTCACCCGCTACGAGCTGGTGCCGGGCTTCCCCGAGTTCGACGTCGACGACGTCTACCTGGGCAACGGCGTCTCCGAGCTGATCACCATGACGATGCAGGCGCTGCTCGACAACGGCGACGAGGTGCTGATCCCGGCGCCCGACTACCCGCTGTGGACGGCGACCACCAGCCTCGCCGGCGGCACCCCGGTGCACTACCTGTGCGACGAGGAGAACGGCTGGAATCCCGACATCGCGGACATCGAGTCGAAGATCACCCCGCGCACCAAGGCGATCGTGGTGATCAACCCGAACAACCCGACCGGCGCCGTGTACTCCGCCGAGGTGCTCAGCCAGATCGTGGCGCTCGCCCGCAAGCATCAGCTGCTGCTGCTCGCCGACGAGATCTACGACAAAATCCTCTACGACGACGCGAAGCACATCTCGCTGGCCACCCTCGCCCCCGACCTGCTGTGCCTGACCTTCAACGGGCTGTCCAAGGCGTACCGGGTGGCGGGGTACCGCTCGGGCTGGCTGGTGATCACCGGACCGAAGGACCACGCCGCCAGCTTCATCGAGGGCATCAACCTGCTCGCGTCCATGCGCTTGTGCCCGAACGTGCCCGCGCAGCACGCGATCCAGGTGGCGCTCGGCGGCTACCAGAGCATCGAGGACCTGATCCTGCCCGGCGGTCGCCTGCTCGAGCAGCGCGACGTCGCCTGGGAGCGGCTGAACATGATCCCCGGCGTCTCCTGCGTGAAGCCGAAGGGCGCGCTGTACGCGTTCCCCCGGCTCGACCCGAACGTCTACGAGATCCACGACGACGAGAAGCTCGTCCAGGACCTGCTGCTGCAGGAGAAGATCCTGATGGTCCAGGGCACCGGGTTCAACTGGCCCGACCACGACCACCTGCGGATCGTGACGCTGCCGTGGGCTCGGGACCTCGCGGTCGCGATCGAGCGGTTCGGTAACTTCCTGGCCAGCTACAGCCAGTAGGAGGACGCAATGACGAGCGAACCCATGTCCGTGTACGACGCCATCGCGATGCGCCGCGACGTGCGCGCCGAGTTCACCGGTGATCGGATCACCGAGGAGCAGCTGACCAAGATCCTCGCCGCCGGACACAGCGCGCCGAGCGTGGGCAACACCCAGCCCTGGGACTTCGTCGTGGTGCAGAAGCCGGAGACGCTGGACGCGTTCGCCGCGCACGTCGCCGGTTGCCGGCGCAACTTCGCGGACTCGCTGCCGCCGGACCGTCGCGCGACCTTCGACCCCATCAAGATCGAGGGCATCCAGGAGTCCGGTACCGGCGTGGTGGTCACCTACGACCACAGCCGCGGCGGCGCCAACGTGCTCGGCAGGCACACCGTCGACGACACCGGCGTGTTCTCGGCGGTGCTGGCTATCCAGAACATCTGGCTGGCCGCGGTCGCCGAGGGCATCGGCGTCGGCTGGGTCTCGTTCTACGAGGAGGACTTCCTCACCCAGCTGGTGCAGCTCCCGTCCCCGGTGCGGCCGATCGCGTGGCTGTGTGTGGGGCCGGTCTCGGAGTTCCAGCAGACCCCCGACCTGGTGCGTTTCGGGTGGCGCGAGGGCAGGCCGCTCGACGAGGCCGTGCACCGCGAGAGCTTCTGACGTTCAGCGCCGTCGCACCTGCAGCCGGAACCCCTCCGGCTTGAGGGTGAGCTGCTCGCCGACCTTCAGCTGATATCCGGGCTCGGGGTCGAACTCGTAGCGGTGCACCAGCAGCGCCAGCGCCAGCACCATCTCGTGCAGCGCGAACTGGCGGCCGATGCAGGCGCGCAGCCCAGTGCCGAACGGCTTGTAGACGTGCCCGGGGCGCGCTCGCACCTTCTCGGGCAGGAACCGGTCGGGGTCGAACGTCTCCGCGTCCGGACCCCACACCGGGTCCCGGTGCAGCCCGAGCACGAGGACGAAGGCCCAGTCGCTCTCCTCGAACTCGTAGTCCCCGATGGTGGTGTCGGCGACGGCCTCGCGGAAGTAGCCGGGCGCGGTCGGCCACAGCCGGAGCGTCTCGTCCACGATCCGTCGGACGTGGCGCAGCTTGGCCACCTCCTCGTACGAGATCTCGGGCCGGTCCTGCCCCGGCCACAGCGCCGCAACCTCGGCCCGCGCCGCGTCCGCGATCGCCGGGTTCGCGGCGAGGAAGTACAGCGCGAAGGCGAGCGCGTTGGCGGAGGTCTCGTGACCCGCGACGAGGAAGGTCAGCACCTGGTTGCGGATGTTGACCTCGTCGAGGCGCTCGCCCGAGTCGGGGTCGGTCGAGTGCAGCATCAGGTCGAGCAGGTCCTGCCGGCTCGCGCCCGGGTCGGCCCGACGGTCGGCGATCACCTCGTCGACGACGCCGGTGATGTACGCGATGTCGGCCTCGTTCTGCCGCTCGGCCTTGCCCGCGAACAGGCCGCGGAACGGGATCGGGATGGCGGTCTGCTCGGCGTGCCGCAGGGCCCGCAGCATCGCGGCGACGAACGGGTCCTCCTCCGCGTCGCGGGCCTCGACGAACGAGTCGAAGCTGTACCCGAACCCGGCCCGCCCGATCATCTCGAGCGTCAGCTTGCTCATCTCCGCGGGCACGTCGACGTACTCCGCGACGGCCCGCTCGTCCCAGCGGTCGATCAGCTCGCGGGTGGTGTCGAGCATCGTCCGGTGGTAGCCGCGCATCGCCTCCCGGGTGAAGCCCGGCATGAGGATGTTGTGGGCCTTGGACCAGTTCGGTTCGGCCTGGAAGGCGGTGAACAGCCCGTCCCCGACGATGGTGCGCAGCTTGGCGAGCGGGCGGCCCACGTGCTTGCGAAAGCGCTTCTCGTCGTTGATCTCCTCGACGAGGTCGGCGCCCGTCACGAAGGTGAGCTTGGTGCCGAGGATGACCCGCCGGTAGATCGGGCCGAGCTGCCGGTGCTGCCACAGCGTGCGCTGGCTCGGTGCGCTGCGATCCATCCCGAGGATGTCGCCCAGGAGCGGGACGCGGCGCGGGGGATGCGGGATCGTGCGGGTCGCCATCAGCTGCCTCGGGGTCGGTGGGACGCGATCGCGGCAACAGTACCCAGCGCCCCGTCGCGGAACTCGACCCGCGGCCCGGTCGCGCCGCGAAAGTTTGGACAGCCTTTGCACCCGCGCGGGACAGATCGACGATCACACGGTAGATTCGGACAGGACACTTCGGTGTCCAGCAAACTCGGTTGCCCCTCCCCCCCCTGTGGGTAATCGAGTCGGTGGCGGGGAGACACCCCCCTGTACCCCGCCACCGCTGCTGGGGAATCCCCGGACCGCCGCCGACGGAGAACGTCGTGAGCGAGCCAGTCGTCCGGGTCGAGCACACCGCGCGCACCACCGTCTGCCCTCACGGTGACCCTCGGTACCCTGACCGAATGCGGAGTCAGGCTCGATGAGTCACGGCCACGGTCACGGCCACACCGGTCCCGTCCCGATCGGCCCCGTCGCCGCCAGGGTCGTCGTCGGGCTGCTCACCGCGATCGGCCTCGCGGTCCTCGTCGGCGCGGTGATCCTGTGGCCGAGCAAGCACAGCGTCGACATACCGTTGCCGTTCCAGACCGCGAGCGGCGGCGCGGTGGTGACCGAGGCGGGGACCGTCACCTCGCAGGACCTCGGACCGTGCGGCAGCCCGTCGGCGGGCCGCGCCTTCACCGGGCCCCCGCAGGCCCCCGCCGACGCCTCCTACCAGTGCCAGCGCAGCATCGTCGACATCGAGTCCGGCCCCAACGAGGGCACCCACACGCTGCTCGAGATCGGCCCCGGCCCTGGCCAGCCGGACCTTCGCGTCGGCGACCACATCCGGCTGGTGCGACAGACCGACCAGTCCGGCACCACCACCTACTCCTTCGAGGACTACTCCCGCGGGCTGCCGCTGCTGCTGATCGTCGCGGCGTTCGTCGTCGTGGTGATCGTGGTCGCCCGCTGGCGCGGACTGCGGG
This sequence comes from Rhodococcus sp. NPDC059234, assembly GCF_042754225.1. Classification (NCBI taxonomy): domain Bacteria; kingdom Bacillati; phylum Actinomycetota; class Actinomycetes; order Mycobacteriales; family Nocardiaceae; genus Rhodococcus; species Rhodococcus sp. NPDC059234. The sequence goes on along the minus strand of NZ_JBHZAH010000022.1, from coordinate 43,957 downwards.
CGCTGCTCGGGCTGCTGGTCGCGTTCGGCGTGCTGGTCGGGTTCATGCTGCCGGCCCTCCTCGACGGCAAGCCCGCCATCCCCGTCGCGCTCGTCGGCGGCTCGGTAATCCTCTACGCGGTGCTCTACCTCGCCCACGGGGTGAGCCTGCGGACCAGTTCGGCACTGCTCGGCACCCTGGCGTCGATGGCGCTGGCGGCGGTGCTGTCCTGGGTGGCCATCGAGATGACGCACCTGACCGGCCTGTCCGAGGAACAGAACACCAACGTGCAGACCTACCTCGGGCACGTGAGCATCACCGGGCTGCTGCTGGCCGGGTTCATCATCGGCTCGCTGGGTGTGCTCAACGACGTCACCATCACCCAGGCGTCGTCGGCGTTCGAGCTGGCGCACCTGGACCCGGGGGCGAACCGGCGCGAGGTCTTCGGGGCGGCGATGCGGGTCGGGCGCGACCACATCGCGAGCACCGTCTACACCCTGGTCCTCGCCTACGCCGGCGGCGCGTTGCCGCTGCTGCTGCTGTTCTCCGTCGCCGGGCGCTCGATCAGCGACGTGCTGACCGGTGACGCCGTGGCGATCGAGATCGTCCGGTCCTCGGTCGGCGGCATCGCGCTGGCCCTGTCGGTGCCGTTGACCACCGCGATCGCGGTCATCCTGGCCCGGCCGACGCGCTCGGGCACTCCCGTCCCGCCCGCACGCCCGGCGGGGCGGCACGCCGCCCGCTGACCCGCAGCCGTCAGCGGACCATCCCGGGCGGGAGCTGGATGCCCGGCGGCACCTCGATCTGAATCGGCTGCGGCAGGTTCAGGTAGCGCGGCGGGGGCGGCGGTGGCGGCGGTGGCGGCGTCGACCCCGAACTGGTCGCCTCGCGCACCGGAGCGGCCGGCGCGGGCGGGGTCGTGGTGACGGAGGTGGGTGGTGTGGTCGTCGCCGGCGCGGTCGTCCTCGGCGGCACCGTGTCCTCGGTCGCGACCGTGGTTCCCTCGGCGCGCTGGTTTCCGTCGTTTCCGCCGCCGAGCGCGAGACCGACCCCGGCCACCACGACCAGGCCGGCCGCCGCGACACCCGCGATCGCGAGCTGACGCTTCGACGTCCGGCCGCGGGGCAGCGGGGGCAGGTCGGCGAGTGCCGGCGTCGGCGGCGCCACGGGCGCGGGGACAGCGACCGGCGTGGCGAGCAGGGCGGCGCCCTGCGCGGTGACCATCTCCGGTTCCGCCGGGACGACGGTCGGCAGGGCGAGCCAGCCGCGCAGCACCGCCTGCACGAGCGGGATCCGGGAGCCGCCGCCGAGCAGCACCACCACGTCGGGCCTGCGACCGGACGCGGTGATCACCTCGCGCGCCAGCCGGGCCGACCCCTCCACCGGCACCGACACCAGGGACTCGAACTTCTCCCGGGTGAGCAGGATCAGCCCGCCGTCGCCGGGCAGGCACACCGCGTCGGACTCGGACAGCTGCTCCTTGGCCGCCCGGCACCGCTGCGCCAGCTCGGCCGCCGCCCACTCGTCGGCCGGGGCCGCGAGACCGTGGTCGCGGTGCTGCTGCTCGCGCACCAGCCAGTCGAAGTAGTCGCCGCAGGCGACGGTGCTGGTCTCGGTGGCCACCACCGACCGGGTGTACCGGTCGACGACGCTGACGGTGACGCCGGAGCTGCCGAGGTCGTAGAGGACGACGGTCTGCGCGTCCCCGAGTTGTCCGGTCTGCTCGAGCAGCGTGATGGCCGCGGTCGCGGAGGGCACCACGTGGTAGTTGTGCAGGCGTTGCCGGCCCATCTCCTGGTGCAGCGCGTCGGCGCGGTGCGGGATGTCGCACACGACGGCGGTGGCGCCGATGTCCGCGTGGTCGTCGTGTTCGAGCAGGACGCCGATGGACTGCGCGGCGAGTTCCTCGCGGCGGGCCGAGTCGACCGCGATGTCCTGGCGGTGGAAGGCGACGGGGCCGTAATGCTCGGGGGCTGCGGGCATCGCCATGCGGACAGCACTGGCCCCCACCGACACTCCAAGAACCGCACTCATCGAGCCGCCTTTTAGCAGACAGGTGCGCACCCCCGACCCTCGTTCAGGGCGCACTGAACTCGGTGAGTCTAGCGAACCAATCCGGGGGCGCTTCGGACAGTGCGACCCGGCCTCGACGACTCGGAACCCGTCGGGCGCCCCGGCTCGTCGGCTCACCCGCGGCCCAGACCCCGATAACTCCAGCCAGCGGCGGTCCACGCGGCGCCGTCGAGGCAGTTGCGCCCGTCCACGATCGCCCGGGCCCGCACCACCGGGTCGAGATCGGTGGGCCGCAGGGCCCGGAATTCGTCCCACTCAGTGGCCAGTAGCACCGCGTCGGCGCCCTCGCAGGCCTCCGCGACGGAGGTCGCGTAGTTCAGCGTCGGGAAGAGTCGACGCGAGTTGTCGAGCGCCTTCGGGTCGTACACGCTGACCACCGCGCCGTGCAGCTGCATCATCCCGGCGACGTTGAGGGCGGGAGAGTCCCGCACGTCGTCGGACTCCGGCTTGAACGCCGCGCCGAGGACCGCGATGTTCGCCCCGAGCAGCGAGCCGCCGACCGCCCGGGTGGCCAGTTCCACCATCTTGGTGCGGCGACGCATGTTGATGCTGTCCACCTCGCGCAGGAACGTGAGCGCCTGGTTGGCACCCAGTTCGCCGGCCCGGGCCATGAACGCGCGGATGTCCTTCGGGAGGCAGCCGCCACCGAAACCCAAGCCCGCGTTGAGGAATCGACGTCCGATGCGGGCGTCGTAGCCGAGAGCGTCGGCCAGCGCGGTGACGTCGGCGCCGGTGGCCTCGCACACCTCGGAGATCGCGTTGATGAACGAGATCTTGGTCGCCAGAAAGGCATTCGCCGAGACCTTGACCAGTTCCGCGGTCGGCAGGTCGGTGAGCAGGAAGGGCACCCCGTCGGCGATCAGTCGGGCGTAGAGGTCGCGGACCAGCCCCTCGGCCCGGCCGGGGCGCGCCCGGTCGACGCCGAGCACCAGCCGGTCGGGCCGCAGGGTGTCCTCGACGGCGAAGCCCTCACGCAGGAACTCGGGGTTCCACGCGACCTCCACGGCGTCGGCTGCGGGCGCGAGTTCCCTTGCCCGCACGCCCAGTTCGGCCGCGGTGCCGACCGGGACGGTCGACTTGCCGACGATCACGGCGGGGCGGTCGAGCAGCGGGGCGAGGGTGTCGATCACCGAGTGCACGTGCCGCAGGTCGGCGCCGTACTCCCCCTTCTTCTGCGGGGTGCCGACACCGAGGAAGTGCAGGTCCGCGAAGGCGGCGGCATCGGCGTACGAGGTGGTGAACTGCAGGCGGCCGGCGTCGATGTTGCGCCGGAGGACGTCCGCCAGGCCGGGTTCGTAGAACGGGACCTCGCCGCCGGACAGCTTCGCGACCTTGCCCGGGTCGATGTCCACCCCGAGCACCTCGTGCCCCAGTTCGGCCATGCACGCGGCATGCGTGGCGCCCAGGTAGCCGGTTCCGAATACGGTGCAGCGCATACATTCTTGATACGCGCCGCGGGTGAGCGGAGCGGGGCGCGGACGCGATGGTCCGGGCAACAGCAGGTGTACATCCGGTTGCCCGCGCAGCCTGCCGAGCCCGCGACGGCGGGACGAGCGGGCTAGGACGTCGGCGACTTCACGAAGTTCAGGTACGCCTTCGACGGCGTCGGCCCGCGCTGACCCTGGTACTTCGACCCGACCGCGGCGCTGCCGTACGGGTGCTCCGCCGGACTGGACAGGCGGATCAGGCACAGCTGACCGATCTTCATGCCCGGCCACAGGGTGATCGGCAGGTTCGCGACGTTGGACAGCTCCAGCGTGATGTGGCCGCTGAAGCCCGGGTCGATGAACCCGGCGGTCGAGTGCGTGAGCAGCCCGAGACGGCCGAGACTCGACTTGCCCTCCAGGCGGCCGGCCAGGTCGTCGGGCAGGCTGCAGAACTCCAGCGTCGACCCGAGCACGAACTCGCCCGGATGCAGCACGAACGGCTCCCCCTCGGCCGGCTCGACCAGGCTGGTCAGCTCGTCCTGCTGCTGCGCCGGGTCGATGTGCGTGTACCGCGTGTTGTTGAAGACGCGAAACAACCGGTCCAGGCGCACGTCCACGCTGGACGGCTGCACCATCGAGTCGTCGAACGGATCGATGCCCAGACGACGGGTCGAGATTTCGGAACGGATGTCACGATCGGAGAGGAGCACAACAAGAGATTAGCGGTCTGCTAGAGTTGCCGCTCGCAGGGTGTTGGACCGCCGGATTGGTGGCAAAACGCCTGCGTGCCGATGTAGTTCAATGGTAGAACATCAGCTTCCCAAGCTGAATACGCGGGTTCGATTCCCGTCATCGGCTCCATGGGGTGTTCACCCATCAGGTGCAGATGAGTTCACCTATCGGCCCGCTGCACGCTCGAATCGCATATTCTCGGCCGGAATGGCTCGGTTCATTCTGACTGCGGCACGTACTTCACGCATTGACGGCGCGGTTGGGGTGCGCGAATCTGGCGAACTTGTTCCCTGAGGACCGAATTCCGGCACATGGCCGAGGTCACTCCGCTGGGACCGGGGTCCCAGCGGTGGGGCGTGGTCGCTAGGTACCGTTAAGCGCTGTTGCAGCCGCACGTGCCAATGGTCGGCGAGTACCCCGCCGGTGCGACTTCGTGTGCCGAGGCTCAGGCTCGGTTTCCCCGAGGAGCTTGCCCCAGAAGTCGAGGATGCCGCGCCTGAGGTGCCAGTCGCGCAGAGTGACCAGGTTCTGCGCAGCGAAGGTGAATCCGAGCAACAGTCGGTGTGCAGTGAGCCCGAACACTCGATAGTACCCGCGACGAACGTGCAGAACGTTGTCCTTCAAATCTCCAAACACGGACTCGATGCCAACCCTGCGGTGGTAGGACGCAAACCATTGTTTGGTTCCGTGCGGAAACGGCATGCGGGTTCTGGGTTGGTCCTCGTTGCGGATCGTGACGGTCTTGCAGCACGCGCATGGATCGTCCGGCTGGCGGCGGTTGCACTGTACGGTCGGGTGTTCGTAGCCCAGTCTCATCGATCGTGGGGACAAGGGGCTTCGAACGCGGGCGGACGATCCAACGGCGGGTCCTCGGAAGCGTTGAGTGCCGTCGGAGTGTCGAGGTCCGTGTGGCACGAATGCGTAGGGGGCGCGGATCTCCCGCAGCTTCTGTGCTTGTGCCAGTTCGGCCGCGCTCATGTCCCTTCTGATCTTCGGCAGCTTCCGAAGGCGGGCAGGCAGGCACTCGGTAAATAGGGTTCCGTCGATCCAGACCGATCCTGGGACAGGGCCTTCCTCGCTTCGGTACATGGTCGAGTGCAGGTCGACAATAGGAACATATCCGCATCGATGCAGCGGCAGTGCGAATCTCCATTCCTCGGTGTTGTTGTAGGCACGATCACAGAGAACTTGTCGCGGTTTCGGGAGCTCTCCTGGGGCAAGGACGGCGATCAATCCGGCTGTGCCGCGGTTGTATCCAGCTCGTGTCACGTGCAGTCCTCGCACCACGTGCGGGACCGGTCCAGCGCCCGGTTTGGCGGGGACGTCGGTGACGGCGTGCGCTTCGTAGCCTATGTAGTAATCGGTCTCGTTGAATCCGGCGCTGCGGTGTGCTGCTCGCGCGTCCTTGTCGATTGTGTACATGTGCTTGCCGTCGACTGGCGACTTGCGGGCCGCGGGTCTGCGATGGAGCCATGGCGCGTGCGGCTCGGCGTGGCGAGTCGGGTGTCGTACTCCAGTGGCGAATCGGAGTTGTCGTCCTCGACGACGACCTTCGGTCTTTCGGTGCGAAAGAGTCGATCTCGGGAAGACCACCACCTGACGACACGGTGCGGCTGCCGACACGGCGCCGGCAGGGTTCTTCCACTCGGCCCATCAGAGGGGCAGCGTCAAGCCATCGACTTGCATTCAATGTAGCCCGAATCTGGGACTGCTGCACAGATAAGTGACACCTGATCTGTCCAAAACGTAGAGGGACCGATCTCCGTCGCGATCGAGTTCGGCTGCCCTTGAATAGATCCCGCCCCATACGGCCCACTACCGCTAGGCCCCGGCGCGATACCGTCGGCGCAACGAAAGCATGACGGCTAAAATCCACAATGTTGGTGCACGGCATAGCTCGTGCACTCGACCGGGCCCACATCAAGTGGGCGCGAACTTCCGCCGCTGGTCCACCACAGGTGGCGCAAGTCATCGACTACAGGTCCGGCGTCGGCCAATGAGACCGACGCCGTACCTATGTCAGTACTCCGCGGACCACAAACCTGTCGTTGCGTGCCTGCGTAGCAAGCGAACTGCGATAGATCGCCTGAACGCTAGGTGGTGTGCGCGAAGATCCACTCTCGAGCGAGTTCGGCCCGTCATCCGGTAACGGGAAATACGTTTGACTGGCCAGATGCCGTTTCACATCGTGCAAGTGCTTACCCGTCGTCCCCCAGCGACATCGAAGGTCTCGGCCAGAAGCGAAGCGTCTTCCTGGGTCATGTGCGATCAAGCACCGTCCACGCGCGGGTTGTGCAATGGAGGCGCGTCAGCCGCCATCTCGACCACCAGAGAATCAAGCGGAACCTCCTTGTCGAACGGAAGCTTCACCCAATCCGAAACATCGGCCCAACCGCGACCCTTGAGCAAAGTCGCGCTCTCGTGGTCGACCAACTGCCACGTCCGGGCAAAGCAACACCCACGCGATTACGGTTGGGCACTTCAGTATCAGGACGATCCCAGTGTCCCTGGGAGCAGGCCGGGCGGGGTCGGGACCGGATTGATGGTGTGCAAGTTCTGCGAGAACGGGACCCGCATCACCTGATGGGTCTGCCGCCACGGATCGAGCTGAAAGCAGTCGAGGCGAAGCGGGCCGGTCACGGCCCCCGGGTAGGTGTAGCAGTAGATGTCGCTAGTGCCGAACGCACTGAGCAGGTTCGCGTTGTTGTCCCACGACCTGCTTGGCTCTCACGGCAGCTTGTACCACCTCGTATTTAGCTCGTACCCGGGCGGCGTTAAGACCCGAATCCACCGCGCGCGAAGTCAACTCGCCGAAACACTCGCACCGCTGCGCACATCACTGTCGTAACCCACGACTACACCACCCACTCGCGAGGGCAGCCGATGCCTTCGAGCCGGCCGGATCACGTCGCACTGGTCCCGGAAATTCAGGGCAGGTCTCGGGGAACCTTTCACCGGTCACGCCGCATCCAACATTCAGTGACCAGGCGAGAACAGCTCGCCGGCACCGCTGAAAGGACCTGCAGCCGATGAACGCTCCCCTAGACCCGCTGAACATCGACCTGAGCGAGCTTCTCGAGCAGCCGGGAACCACGGCTGTGTCGTCACAGTCGATCGACGCCGGCATCTCCACCCACAGCAGCCTCCATGCCGGCTCTGGCCTTGAGATCTCCCTCGATCCCACCGGCGGTATCAGCGCGGTGGTCGAGGGCGGTGTCGCTGCGGTCACCGGCTCCCACGCCTACGGGAGCTATGACGAGATCGAGACGACCACTGACACCGACACGGGGGCCACCGATGTATCGATGACATCCGTCGACGGCAGCGTTTACGCAGACGCGGGATTCGAGGCGGGCGGAGGGCTCGCCGTCACCCTCAGTCCTGGAGATGGCGGGTTCCCTGAACTCGACATCGCCGCAGAGTCCGGCCTCGACACGTACAGCGACTACGGCACCCACGGCAGCTACGACACCACCGAGCTCCACCAAGACGGCAGCCTCGATATCGGCTGACACCCGTCCCTGCAACCGGGCCACAGTGATGGCGCGGCGGTCCATCTCGGCACCGACCGCCACCGTCCTACGCCAATGCCGCCCACGGGGTCTGTTCCGCATCTATCCCGTTCGGCCGGTAACAGTAGTTGCGACATTAACCCTGGTTCGCAAACCAAATTCTCACCACTTCGCATACGCGAACCGAGGTGCCACTAGCGCGCCTTGCGCGCTCCTCGACGGCCGTTGAAGATCTCCCCGATAACGCCGGGCACCGTGGTGCGACCCCCGTTGCTGAGGAACGGACGCGCGCTGATCGCACCCTGTGAGGGGAAATCGTCGACCGGGTACTGGGGCGACGGAGTGTTTCGAATCTGGGCGATGGTCAGGAAGTCACCGTCCTCGAGGCCAGTGAAGGCGTTGACGATGTGCTGTCCGATGTCACGCCGCGCGGAAACCCCTGGAACTGCAGTGTTCCGGTTCCGGGGTGACGACCTAGTCGATTCGTCGGCCAGGTTCCTCTATGTCACGGTGAGGCCGGACGTGCGTGGTCGTGTGAATGATCCGCGACAGGACACCGACGTGGTCGTCGAGCACGACGACGGCGGTACCGGGGTGCTGCTCGGCGTTCACGGTCGCGTAGGCGACCCGGCGGGCTTCGGACAGGAACTCCAGGGCGCCCTGGGACCGCGAAACTGATGACCGGGTTCAAGGACACCCCCGACCGACGAGGCGACGGTGCGCTCGCCGGATCAAGTTGCGTCGATTATGTGGACAATCTCCGCTCGTCAACCCGTGCGCAGTACGGTTCGAGGGGGGACCAACCATATGCTGACACAGTCAGCACTTTTGCCCACTAGGCGTCATTAATCCTGTTGGATCTGGTCTCGAAGTCTGTGGGCTGACACCACCGCCCTCTTCAGCTCATCATGCGTAACGTTCGAATCCCGCCCACGGTGCACCACCTGATTTCGCGCTCTCAAGATCGATCGGAACTCTTGTGCATCCGTGGCGTCCCAAAGGCCGAGTTCCACGAGCTCCGGGATGAATTCACTAGCGGTTGCAGGTCGTCCTCGGGTTCCGATGGCGACACCTGCGGACACCTCAAGGTCGCGAAGTTCATTCAGCAGCTCAGCTTCCAGCGATGACATCGCCGTAGAAGGAACTTGCAGGTGCACCGAACCTGAGTGTGTCGCCTCTTGGGTGCCAAAGTAATAGCCGAGAGTCGCTGCCAGAAGCGCGATTAGCGCTGTCAGAACTGTCGACAGCACCCCCCCTGTTTGAGATACCGCCGACTGGGTCAACAGCAACGCGAGAATGGTGATAGCCGCAGCGATGCATGCAGCCACGAATGCCAGCCCGAGGCGCAGAAACCGGCGCCTTGCAGCTCGTAGTTCCTCAGCGGCAGAGTCGAGCATCCTCATTGCCTGCTCGACGTCGAGTTCTGAAAACTCAAGTGGGGCATATACGTGGTCGGGTTTCATCGCCTCGACCGACGCTTCCGCCGGCGTCACCTCCGCGCCAGATGCTCGGGTGGGCTGCTGTGCCGGGTCACTCATGATTCCCCCGAAAGATCCATAGGGTTGTGATGAGGAAGATAAGGACCGATGCGGTACATATGGCGACCTGCCAGTAGCTGTGCAGCAGTGTCAGCATCGCCCCAGACAGGACGCCTGCCGATGCCTGCAGGAACTTGATCGCCAATTCGATCTTGCTAGTGGATCGCCGAGTCTCGCTCCTTGGCCTCCTGACCACGCGGTACGCCTCGTGAACGATTGTGGCCGTCACCTCCGGATCGTCCTGCTCCCGAGCTCTTTCGCCTTCCTCGATGCGGGACGCTTCACGAGCAACTTCGTCGGCAAACGACTGGATGAGTTCAGACAAACGCACAGCAGCAGGGCCGGAGAGCCCAGGCAAACCCGTCACTTGTATCTGCAAGTCGCGGGGTGCCGGGACACTGACGGTGGGCGGCGAGGCCGTCTGAGTACCATCGCCCGCAGACTCAGGCATAGCGCCCACGACACGCAGCATTGCGCGGCCGCACGACGCTGCTGCTGCAACAATCGTTGGGGCGGATTCGGCTGGCAATAACCATGTCGGCCCTGGTCGGCGTATGGTAACTCCACTCGAATAGGACACGAGCCATGGACCGATTGTCCCATGACGATCAAGGTCCTGGGATGGTTACTGAAGCCCCGCTTGGGCGTTCCACTTCCTTGGGGTTTTGGGACGATGCTCATCCTCGCCATCGTGTAGCGCTCCGTAGTCCGCCCACGCCACAGATCCGTAGCGTGACGTCTACTCGGCAATCACTGCACCAGAGCGAGATCGACACCCGGTGCGGCGAGTGCGCTTCCGGCTCACGTTGAGTGGCGGACAGATCCGGCATGTCCCGGTCTGACCACCGCACTCGCTGGCAGTCCCCTCTGTGCGTCGGTGGCTTAGCTGCTGCCAACAGGTTGCACAGCGACCCGGTGCACGGCGGTGTAGTCGGCTGTGCGGGCTGCACTGCCACGGCCATGGGGTAATTAAGGCCACTGACCAGCAGAGTGGGGGTGCCACCGGTCGTCGGCATCGAAAGCACGGCCCCTGTGTTGGTGGCGTTGCCCGCGTCTGCAATGTAGAGAGTGCCTTTGGAGACGGCTAATCCGATGGGGAAGTGCAGGTCAGTGACCAGAGCGGCCGGTCCGACCCCTCGGCGAAATACCACGCCGTCTGCCCGTCGTACAGAAACTTCACCGTGCCGTCGAGGGTTTCGAGGCGGGCCTTGCGTCCGTCGCGGGTCAGCCGCGCACCGTCGGGATTCAGACACAGCAGCACCGGATCCTCCCCGTACGTGGCGTAATAGACGCGAACCGGTTCGTCATTCGGCCGGTACGGCCGCACGATCCCCTGCACCGAGGTCGTCGGGCCGTCAACCATCGTCACCAGAACCTCGATCCATGCGGTCATCGAACTCCCCTCAACGCAGGCAAAACTGGTTACTGCGGCACCGGATCATCATGTCCACACCCACCCGAACCGGCCCGGCTCAATCCGCGCGAGCCGCTCGACACCGCCGGACTCAGCGATCTCCATCCGAATCGACTCCATCAGTGTCGGCGGGCCCCGCCACAACGCCGGCCGGCCGTCGCGGTCGAACAGGGCGTAGCGGCGCGCACACGTCACACCCGGAAGCTCGGCGACGGCGAACGTGACAAAGATGCTCGTGTACTGGAACCAGCCGTCTATCTCGATATCGAGCAGTCCCTGCCCACGGTTCTGCTCGAGCAGACGTGCCCGCTCGCTCTCCGCCCACCGCTCCGGATTCCCGATCGCAGCCAGCGGGCGGATCGCCACCTCCGGGCCGGCAGCTCGTCCGGGCCCACCGGCGACATCTCGATGGACCCGGCACAGTCGACCCCGCCGGGTTCGCTCACAAACATCCCGGCCGTCGTGACGATCCACAACCGCCCGTCTGCATCGGTGACGGTGAGATCCTTCGGGAATACGTCGGCGACCGCCCACGATTCCGGCACAGTCAAATGCGAACCCACACGAAAGTAGGTGTACTCGTTTCGGTCGTCGGATGCCCGAACCCGATTGCCGCACCTGTAGGCGAGCGCCGACGATCGCTGCACCAACCACACACCCGCCCCGGTCTGGTACGGACGGAAGTCCGAGGTGAACGGCATCGGTGCCACCGGAACGAGCCGATCGTCAAGGACCTGCGAACCCGCCGACCTCGACACTGCAACCGGGGCACCAAGACCCACGACAGAGACACCGCCGACACCCCAGTACGCCCGCGGCCACGGATCCCCAAGCACGACACGGCCGTCGACTCCACTCGCGCGCACCATTGCCCGCGATCGATCACCGTCGCCCCCGGACCCTGGGTCCCGGTACGCATCGAGACGAGGAAGCCGTCCCGAGTCAGCTGAATGTCCTGCACCTCGCCCGGCACCGGCACAATCGTCGGCTCGGGCGCGTCGAGTGCCCAAAGCCGGATAAACGTGTTGCCGCCGCCGTCGCGCTCACCGCATGCGGACGCCAGAACACCGTGGGCCAGCGCAGACACCGACACTGGTTCTGGTTCATCTTCCGTGACGATCCGCCGGTTAAGGCGGCGTCACCGCTACCAGGGTATGGCTGGGCGCAGAACAGCCTGACGATCGAGCACAAGTTGCTTCGCTCAGCTGCTTGAAGGAGCCAAACATTATTCATGTGGATGACAGGCGAGGGACTCGTCTTTGGGGTGGCCGAGAGGCAAAGTGCGGTGGTGAGAGGATCGAACCCTCCGAGGAGAGGTAGTCGTCTGCATGTGGGTAACGGGGGATGTCGACATTCCAGAGGCGTTGGTCGACGCTCATCGCGCCGGTGACCTCGTCATCTTTGTCGGAGCCGGAGTGTCGGTGGACGCGCCGTCGTCGTTGCCGTTGTTTGGAGCCCTCGCCCGGCGGATAGCTGAGACAGCATCCTACGAGTACGACGATAAGACCGCTCCAGACGCATTCCTGTCGGACCTTGGCGCTCGCGGCGTCGAGGTGCATCGTCTGGCCCGAGAGTTCATCGGTGAGAGTGGTTCGCTGCCGAATGCGACGCACCGAGCGGTCGGGAACCTGGCGAAGGCGTCTCCACGGATCCGTTTGGTGACGACGAACTATGACGACCACCTTGGCTCCACGTTTGCGGAGCTGGGTGATCCTCAGCCCCGGAAATACATGGCACCTGCACTGCCACTGGGCCGGCAATTCGAAGGGCTGGTTCACCTGCATGGCTCCATCGAGCAGCCTTCCGAAGAACTCGTGCTGACGGACGTCGACTTCGGACAGGCGTACCTCACGGACACCTGGGCCTCGCGTTTCCTCGAGCCGATGTTCGCACAGTTCACGGTGTTGTTCGTCGGATACAGCCACGACGACACGGTGATGAAGTATCTAGCGAAGGGTTTGACGCGGTCCCGAGAGCGGTATGTCCTGATCGGGGAGGAAGGGGATGAAAAGTGGCGCCCGCTGAACATCATCCCGATCAAGTATCCGGTACGAGGAAAGAGTCATTCGGCACTTCCTGAGGCCCTCGAGGAATGGGCAAGAAGATCGAGAATGGGCGCGTTCGACCATCGTTCCCGGATTCGGGATATTGTCTCTGCTCCACCGCCGCAGACACCGGTGGAAAAAGACTATGTCACAGAGCTACTCGCCAAAGGATATGGGGCACGGTTCTTCGCACAATGTCACACCGGCGACGAATGGCTGGGATTCGTGGAAACCCATCCGGCCTTCGCGATGAACCTGCGAGAGGGCGAAATCAGCGAGCCAATGACTGTGCTGGGGCAATGGTTCGCCTCGTCGTACGTGGCGGTCCCAACAAGGCAAGCTCTAGCACTAGGCGTCATTGCGCGAGCGGGGATCGGACTGCACTCAGATTTTCTGGATAGGATCATCTCCGGCGTGACCGCGTTGGCGGCGGAACATCCCGAGCACTTCAACCGCTGGGTATCCGCTCTGGGCGAGCACATCTCGCGTGCGGTGAATGCACCCGATCATATCGAGACGCTTCTGTCGTCGTGCACGTACCCGGAACATCGGTCATCAGTCACCATTCTGCTCCGAATTGGTCTCACCCCACACGTACGCTTGCGACCTGCCCTCGGGCTGTTCACCACCGATACCGGTGACGGACCCTCGTTGCCAACCGCCGAGCTCACCTGGATGATCGCCCACCACACCCTCTATACAGTCTGGAACGGGGTTCTCTCCGCGCATCTTCCAGAGCTGGCCGAGACGGTCGTCGAACTCTTCGGTCAGGCGCTCATACATGCCTACGACGTTCTGTCAGGCTATCGAGGCACGCTGGACGGCTTCGACTCGCTCTCCTACGGTCGGTCGGCGATCGAAGACCATGAACAAGATTCCGTGAACGAGGTCAAAGACGTCCTCATCGACGGCCTCCGAGACGCATCCACAGTCCTCGTGGAATCTGGGCAAGCTACCGAGCTGCTCGACCGGTGGTGGAGTTCGGGTCTGGCGGTGTTTCGCCGGTTGGTCATACACGCCTACGGCGCATCACCCGACCTCTCCGGTGACGACAAGATCCGCCTGGTCCTCGACCGTGACCTGCTCTACAGTGCAGACACCAAACATGAGGTTTTCACGGTTTTGGCGCAATCATTGCCCCATTCCTCAAAGGCTTCTCGCGCACAACTGCTCGCCGCTGCCAACCGGCCTCCGGAGGACGAACACGAGTATTCCCAGTACAATCTCTTATTCTGGTTGACCACCCATGCCGACCCCTGGGTCGAGGCCCACCGGGCCTTTGACGACATTCAGCAGAGACATCCGAAGTGGAGACCACGGGAGTATCCGGACCTGGATTCGTACATCATCTCTAGCGTGGATCGAAGGCCGTTCCCCATCACCGTCGACCGATTCACTACCGAAGCCCGCACCAACCCTTCCGGCACCCTCGATCGACTGGCTTCAATAACCTACTCAGAGTTGTCCATCGACGGTCCGACCTGGCCGGACGCCACGATGCTCATATCTCAATCACTAGCTGAAGCTCCGGAACTCGCGTCCACACTCTGGGATGCCTCCGGCGCAACCCAGGCCAGCGAACGAGCAAGCGAGATCCGCACCGCGATCCTGCGCGGCCTGACCAGGGCCCAGATTGAAGAACCAGAGTGGGAACGCGTGCTGACTGCGATCGAGGCCATGGAGATCGAGGACACCAACGGCCGCCACATCGCGGACCTGCTGTTATCGGGGGTACAGGCGGACAACGGGGAAATCCCCGATCGGTTGTTGAACCAGGCAAAAACGGTCGCTGCCAAGATGTGGAGTGACCGTTCAGACGGGTTTACTTACTCCTCAAGCGGCAGCCACTTTACCCTGGCGATCAACTCCTGGCCCGGGAAAATCGCCGAATTCTGGATCCGGCTGGTCAGCAGAGCATGGAGCGAGGCCGGACCGACAAACTGGCAGGGGATACCGGGCGACGCTCGCGAAACGCTGGCTGAGATGACCGGTCACGATCTCGCGGCCCACGACATGACGCGAGCGATCGTTGCCTCGCAGCTGTACTTCCTCTTTAACGCGGACGAAGAGTTCGCCGTCAAGTACGTACTGCCCCTGTTCGACTCGAACGTCGATGCTGCGAATACCCCCCACGCGTGGGACGCCTACCTGGGCCAGCCCCGAATCAACGAACGCCTCCTTGAGCGAGGCTTCGCCGAGCACCTAACGCAGACCCGGATCGCATCGAACCTCTCGGATCGAGCGCAATACCTGCATCTCGTTGCAACAGTGTTCTCGCGCAGCGCTACCACCGACCCCTTCCGGCGGACGTTTCTCGACAACCTGGTCAGCGAAGGCGCCCATGTTATCGAGTTCTCTCGCCAAGTCACCCACGTTCTCCGCGACAGCACCGTGGATGAGACCGGGGAGGTCTGGGACCGTTGGCTGCAAGAACATGTCGAGCGGCGAATCACAGGCTTACCCAACGTGCCGAGCCTGGAAGAACTTAGTGTCATCGCCCAGTGGGCCCCGTATGCGGGACCACGATTCCCTGACATCGTGCACAAGCTGAGACAACGTCCGTTCGGTTTCAGCGCGCCCACGACACTGCCCAGAGACCTCGCGCGCTTGGGAATGGTCTCTGACTATCCGGATGCTGTCTTCGATCTCTTGACGCACCTCGTGCAGAACACCGAAGACGGGGTGCGTATCCCGCCGAATCAAATGCGTGCTGTCGTCAGCGAGATCGCACGCCATGCGTCCCACCTGGCGGTCGACAAACTGGCCGAACAGGCGGTCACGAAGGGCGTCCCGCACGCGGATTCTTGGATCGCGGACGACGACGCATCGCCGAATGAATGACAAACGAACGCACTCACTCGAAAGATCGCCGGTACCAACGACTACGTGCTCCCGCGCCTCTTGAAACGGCGACACGTACCGACCCCCGGCAAAGGCTGAGTCACCCAAGCCGACAGCACCCGACAGGTCGCGCGTGGCGAGTAGAGGCCAGTTCTTCGGACGCGCGAAGATCGGCCTCCGCCGACCTCCGTCTCGCCCGCCGTAATACCAATGGTCTTGCCCCCCCCGCATCCGAGGCCGACACCCCTCCGGGACGTACCATCCACCCTGGTCACAGCCGGATAGAGTGATCGGGCCAGCGCCATCGGTTCAAGGTTCGGAGGTCGAGAGTGTCGCGGATTCCGTGGACTCGGTACGAAGGTGACGACATCGAAGCCGTCGCAGCGATGTGTATCTGCCGCGAACGGCCCACGGCGCGCCGCATTCGGCCCTCACGCGGCGACGGCGGAATCGACGTGTATGTGCCCCTCGGGGACGACCGCGTGGAGGTGTACCAGGTCAAGAAGTTCGCGGAGAATCTGACATCCAGTCACCGCGGACAGATCCTCAAGTCCTACAAAGGGATCAAGGACTACGCCGCTAAGCGTGGATGGAGCATCCAGGCATGGCATCTGACCATGCCACTCGATCCAACCCCAGAGAACGACGAGTGGTTCGAGGAGCTGACCAGCAACGACCCGTTCGAAACCACGTGGAAGGGGCTGGCCGCATTCGACAACTGGGCCGCCGACTTCCGCCAGGTCATCGACTACTACCTGGATGGCGGCAGAAGCCAACTCGAGCAGGAAATGAGCAGGTTCGCGGCCACCGCCTCGATCCTCCTACCCGGCGTGAATGCCCCCGACGCCAAACGCGCCTTCAGTGCCCTGGAGCCGGCAACGGTCCGCGACCGGCTCGCGCTACTACGCGCCACACTGAACGACGCCGACCCCCACTACCAGTACGACATCACCGTGGGAAGCGGGCCTGCCGGCCCACCGATACTCGGCGACGGCTACCCAGCCCTCGTCGCGTCTGTGTCCAACCAGATCGATGACCAAGTGGTGACGGTCCACATCCTCGCCCGCTGCGCTGAATCCCAATACGAGCGCCCCATCACGCACAAGGGAACGATCGTCGTCGACAGAGACAGCGAAGAGGAGCGCGAATGGCAGAAGTTCCTCGACTACGGTCGCACGCCCTCCCGACCAATCAAGATCCGCGACTTCATCACCGATCTACCCGGCGGCCTCGGCGGAACCACCGCGGAAGGCATGATCCACATCCTCGAGATTGACGATCCCAAAGCCGAGTACGACCGCACGCTCAGCGTGCTTAGCCCAGACGGCGAGAGCCTCGGAGAGGTGCCGGTCCACTTCTCTGCCCCGAGCAGCAACCACGACGGCACCGGCCTGTCGACACACGGAACGGACCCCTCGGGAGTCCTCACGGTCGAGATCTTGTCCAAGCACGCTGAGCCCGGCTGGGACATCACGTTCAACTTCACCCTCGGTGACGTGACCGGCCACTTCGTCGCCGACATCGCACCGGCGCTAGCGTTCGTCCACAACTTCACCGCACCCAACACACTGCGCATCGCTGACCCCCGTGTCCCCCGCCTGACGCACGATCGACCAATCTCAACCACGAAGGTCCGCAACAACGAATCCCGCGCCGCCGAGATTCGGCACGACTACGTCCAGGCGCTGGCCACAATTCAGCAGTACGCCGACATCGCTATCAAAGTCCCCGACCTAAGCCACATCTCCCCGGATGACGCCTCCGAAGTCATCCGCACCGGACGTCTGCTCCGTGACACGCGGATCACCGTCAGATGGGACCAACTGACCGTCACCCTCCACAAGGGGCTCCAGGAACCGGAAGGGCCGCAAGCACTGCTCACCGATGTGGCGCTCCAGATCACCGTGGATGGAACCACCATCCCACTCGGCCTCATGCGAGCAGTCTTCGAAGCCGGAGAAGTCGCCGAACGGCGACTCGACAAGGATGGAGACCACGTAGTGGTGTTCCACCCTGCATTAGGAAAAACGACGGCTCAACTCATCTGGGCAGGCCCCGACTCGATCAGTGCGTGATGATCTCGACCCGAACCGCACTGAAGGGAAAGCGAAAGTGGAACCTATCCAGACTCGTGTGATTCGCACCCACCAGTATGCGTGATTACCGCCGGGTCAACTCATCCAATCCAGCTGAGGCCCAGCCACGGCGGCGATAGGTGAACACCTCTCCCACATCAAGTCAAACCCTCCCCCTCTCTCGTCTCGGCGGGCGGTCTCACTCGTGTTTCTCTGCCCATCCTCACCACACACCGGGATACCGCCGCTGTCAGGCGGTTTCATTGGGGCTACACGGCTCAGGTCGGCGGACAGTCCGGTCCTGTTCGACCGCAGAGTCAGCGTTTCGTGCGGCCCCGGATCGCCAATACCGCGAGCGCAAGTAGCACTGGCACCAGTAGTCGCAGCCCGATGTCAGTAACGGTACCGATCCCGGTCAGCTTCGGTGCGCCCGCCGGGGCCCGCAGCAATGCCACGCTGCTGCGGGCGGAGAACTCCAACGAATCCGGCCACGTGAACGCAGGCAGCGGCACCTTCGTGTATTCGACCTCGCCAGTCCCGACATTCACCTTGTCGACCTGGGACGTCGGCACCCGGACATACTCAACCTGACCAGCACCGGAATTCACCACGGCTACCCGCGCCGCTTCGCCCGCCGCGTACTCAACCTGACCAGTACCGAGGTCCACCTTGGCCACCTGAGATGTTGACCCCGGCGGGTTCTGCACCCCCACCGTCCAGAACACCACCGACCCAACCAGGATCAGAACAACGATCGCAGCGATCGCCCGCCATGCCCGCAACCCATACCCGGACACCGCCCAGTACGCGGTCAGCAATGCACGCTCGGCGCGCGGCTGCGCCCGATCCCCAGTCTTCGTCTCTCGGCGGGCGAGCCGGCGCATCTCCATCTCGCCGTAGTAGAAGTCCGCCGCACCCGGCTCGTTGCCGGAGTCCTCGCGTCCCTTGCGCAGCGCGCGGTAGATCCCAGCAATCGTCGCCGCATCCGGCAAATCGCGAGATTCGTCCTGACCTGACGCGGCTGGCGCGGGAACGGCGTCGGATCCCGTCCCCTCCATTTCTGGACCGCGCTCGGCGTCGGTCACATGATCCGGCGCGACCTTGGAGCGGTCCGGCACCACCGTTCCGCGGTCCCACGTTGCGTGTTTCTGCCGCCAGAGACCTTCTTCTGCGATCACAGTCCGCCGGGTGAATCGCGGCAGCCCCCAGAACGCAGCAACGGAAGGGGTGCTGAGGAGAGTGCAGGCGCTGTCGATACGCAGTTTGTCAAGGCCATGCGCGCCGTCGAAACGGCACTCCGTCAGATCGACCGCGGACAGCTCAAGGTCGGAGACAGTCGCCCGCCGAAGCTCTCGCACCGCTGTACGGAAGTTGGGTGCAAGGAGAGGTAGGAGGTCCTCCACGAGAGCAGTCCACGCATCATGCGGAACCTCGTCTCCGTCGAAGCGCATTTCGTGGGGGCTAAGAAGCCATCCTTTCCAGTCCTCGGTTCCTGGATCAGCGAGGGTTGTTCGCCCCCCGAATGTTGCTGCGGTTGCGTCGATTCTGCCGCGTAGCTGGAAGCTTCCTCTAGATCGCGAGTCAATGCTGTTCAGACTCACGTTCGGGCACAGCAACCGAATGGTCACAGGTTCCAGAAACAGAGCCTCGTCGAACCTGACTATTCGAGCGGCCCAGACACCGTCAACCGGACCATTGAAAGTGGCTCTCTGAAAAGATGCTTCTCCTATGACAGCCTCCGAGAGAAGGAGGTTCCCGAATGTCGCCCAGTCGAACCGTGCCTCCCCGAGGAATGTCGACTCGCCGAACCATGCCTTCCCGAACGCCGACTCAAAGAACGAGGTCTCCCCGGCGAACGTCGCCCTGTCGAACCATGCCTCCCCGGTGAACGTCGACTCAGAGAACGATGCCACGCCGGTGAAGGTCGCCTGAGCGAACCATGCCTCCCCGGTGAACGTCGACTCAGAGAACCGCGCCGCCCCGGCGAACATTGCCTCCCCGAACCGGGCCTCCCCGGCGAACGTCGCCTGGGCGAACCATGCATCCCCAGAGAACCTTGCCTCAGAGAAGTCTGCCTTTCCAGAGAACCTCGCCCCAGAGAACCATGCCTCCCCGGCACACATCGCCTCAGCGAACCATGCCTCCCCGGCGAACATCGACTCAGCGAACCAGGCATCCCCGCTGAACGTTGCCTCAGCGAACGCGGTGTGCCCGGTGAATTTCGAACCAAAGAACGAGGCATCCCCGGTGAACGCCGAACCAAGGAACGAGGCATCCCCGGTGAACCTCGCCCCGTTCGCAGTCACCTCCTGATACCGGCTGTACTCGGACCGGAAGCCGATGACATCGACCCCTTCGCTGAGGTTGAGCTCTCCGCGAATGATGGCGCCACGGAGTTCGACCTTCTTAAGGCGAACTTCGGCGTATCGGTTGGTGACCAGTCGGGCTAGGAAGTCGGCGCGGATTTCGCGGTCCGGGTCGTGCCACGCGGCGATCTCAGCATGAGTCGGTCTGGCGTCTGCAGCGATGAGGTTGCAGGGTTTGCCGGCGATCGCTGCGTCAAGGAGGAGCTGTTCGGCGGGAATGAGCTCTCGAAGGTCGATGAGGCTGATGGTGGTCATCGTTCGGCGATCCTCGTGGCTCGGTGGTGGACGCTGCGATGGTCCCCGCGGTGGTGGTGTGGGTGGCGTGAAGATACCGAAGGGTTCGTGGTTTCTTGCATTGGTGCAGGTGTCGCGCGATTTCCCGAGCGCCGTGACGGGCGAGTTCAGGTGGACGCAGAGCCCGAGGATCAGGTCCCGGTGCTCTGCGTCAGCCCGATAGCCGTAGTGGGCTGGAGACTGCCGCGGGATCCCGCGAAGATCGACTCCATGCCCGTCGACATGCCCTGCAGGTACATCGTCGTCGCCGCGGTGTGCCGAGCATCGTGCAAACGGATGTGCCGGACGCCCGCCACGTTCACACTTCTGCCGAGGCTTCGCCGCCTCCAACGCTGCTGCGAGCGGCAGAGGGCTTCACGCGGATGGTCGCTGGCCTCCGCCCGCACACCCTGGCCGGGGATCGGCAGGTCGTTCCCGGAGTCATATCCAGGAAACGGTTGATGGACGGCTGAAACTCAAGGAACCGGGTTTGGCTCTGGGGCCGAGAATCCATCCGGCCACCGGGTTTCGGTGGTGTGGAAGGCGCCTGCAAGGTTCGCGTTGGTCAGGTTCGCGCTGGCCAGGTCCGCGTTGGTCAGGTTCGCGCTGGCCAGGTCCGCGTTGGTCAGGTTCGCGCCGGCCAGGTCCGCGAAGGTCAGGTTCGCGCCGGCCAGGTTCGCGCCGGTCAGGTTCGCGCCGGTCAGGTTCACGCCAGTCAGGTCCGCCTCGACCAGGTTCGCGCCCGCCAGGTTCGCGCATGTCGGGTCCGCGAAGGTCAGGTCCACTGTGTACGGGATCGCGCGGGACAGATCCACCTCGAACAACCCGCCGCCGGGGGTCAGGTGCGCGGCGTGCAGATTCGTGTAGGCCAGGTTCGTGCCGGACAGGTTCGCGCCAAACAGTCGCGCGCCGATCAGGTGCGCGCCACGCAGGTCCGCGTTCGTCAGGTTCGCGTACGTCAGGTTCGCGAGGGTCAAGTCCGTGCGGGTCAGGTTCGCGTTCGCCAGGTTCGCGCCGGACAGATCCGCGCGGTGCAGGTCCGCTGAGCTGAGAGAGAAGGAGACCCCCTGCCAGCTCTTTTCAGGGCTCGTCGCCTGCCCCGAGCGGCTTCGAATGACGCTGATGACCGCAGCGCGGACTTCCAGTTCTTGGGGGTCAGGTCTTGGGGGTTGCGGCGGATTTGGTGTGAGTCGTCGGACCTTGCGGCCGGCGAGCGTCCGGCCGGAAGCCGGCCCTGGCGCAGGTGTTTCCGACGTCCATGACGGCCTTCTGGGAGTCCGTAGATAGGCGCACAGGAGGTCGATGCACACCTGACGCTCGGCATCGTTGCCGGCGGCGTGCCAGTCGTCGGCAAGGGAGGAGAGTGCGTAGACCCCCGCCTGCCGGATCGCAGGTGCGTCGTGTCCAAGCTGTTCGGCGCAGGTTGTGTAGCGACTTCGCAGTTCCCCGGTCTCCTGGAGGACATGTGTCGCCTCCGTGGAACGCTGTTTGCGGTAGGCAAGGAAGGCTGCGCCACCGAGGCCGATGATTCCGATCAATGTCACGGTGGTGCGAGCGGCATCGAACCACTGGGTTCCGTTGAGGTAGAAGCCATCTACCCACACCGCTTTGCCAGCCTGCAAGCGAGCGAACAGCAGTAGTACCGCGAGCCCGACGCCGGTCGTGACTGCTGTTCCCATCCAGATCCAGACGTACAGCGGCACTCGTGCCCGCTTCTTCGATGTCCTGTTCACATGAGCATCTTCCTCAGGTCGCCGGCGGAAACGTGAGCACCCCTTCACCCGACCGTTGCGATCCACACGACACCGACGACCGCCGCTGCGGCACCAATGCGCAGAACAGTCCTTGCCTTCACCACGTGCATGACCCACCTAGAGGCAAGGGCGCCCGCGACCAGGAGCCCGACACCGATGACGTACCACAAGATCGCATCCCAGTTCGTGGGGCTGATGGAATCAGAAAACTGCCCACGGCCTCAACGGGGTGCCACAGCGACCGCTCGATTGCAGGTATTTGACGGCAGGCAGACCTGACCGTCGTCGACATCCCTCTTGAGTTCGAGGCCGGAGAGTTGGTCGGTCGAGTGTCATTCCGATCGGACGGCAAGGTCGCCAGGCTGTTCTTCCTCAACCCAGAGTATGCACGCCAGCACTAGCGAGAACCACCTGCCAGCAGCCAACCCGCCGATCCCAGCCGATCGCCATCCACCCACCTCGCTTCGTTAGAGCACGCAGGCGCAGCACCGATGAGGCAGGGCGACTGGTCCGTGGGCCACGCGCCAACCATCACTGGAACTGATCCAGATTTGTGTGATTTGAAGCCTTCCCGAAGTGTGATTACCGACCGGTCAACCTATCCAATCCACATGCGGCCCACCACGCTCCGCCATTGGTCAACACCTCTCCATAGGGTGTTCACCCATCAGCACCGAACAGGTTCACCTATCAACCTGCCAGCGACAGAATCCGGGCATTTCCGGCCGAATTTTCGGGTCTACGCCGACGACCCGCCGTCTGCAGAACTTGGGTGGGCCACCCTGGGGCCTTCGGTCCCAGTGCGGAGCGCGGTAGCTAGAGGCCGTTCCCGTCGGCCATCGCCCGACGTGACGCCCCTCGACGAGAACCTCGCCTCCGCGAAGTGGTGTGCCGCGGATCGGGTTCCCCGAGTACCTGCCCCAGGGGTCGGGCAGGTCGCGTTCGAGGTGCAGGGGCCGAGGATCTCGAAGTCATCGAACGCCGCGCGAAAAATCAGGACGAGCTGTCAAGACGATGTGCGCCGCCAGATCCAAACGCTACACTTGCGATGGATCTCGGTGAAGGATGCCAGTGCAGGTTCATCGTTTGCGTGCAGGCGCTGTGCCACCCGATCACCGACAACAGCGTGATCCCCGATTATCACCCACCATGCTGGCAATACCAGCCAGTTCGGAGAACGTTGCGGTGCGGGATCGACATCTGCATCGGGGGCACGCCCAATGGCGGAGCGTCGTTGCGTCCGCCGGGGAAAGATGGCCATGGATGATGACGATGTGCGGGCCGCTCTGCGGCGCCACTGGGCCGCCTCCGACGCCAACGACTTTGCGACAGAGCACCAAATCTACCGAGCTGATGCAGTTCTCGAGTATCCGCAATCCGGTGAGCGCATCCCTGGTCGAGCCAGCATCGAGGCGACGCGCGTCGCACAGCCAAGCACGAAACGCTTCACCGTGCGACGCATGCTTGGTGGCGGCGATCTTTGGATCAGCGAACTCGTCCTGACGTATGACGGGCAACCGTTCTACGTGGTCAGCATTATGGAATTCGAGGACGGTGAGGTGGTCCGCGAGACGCAGTACTTCAGCGAGGCGTTCGAACCGGGGCCGTCTCGGGCTCAATGGGTCGAACGAATGGAATGAAGGGCATGAGCAGCACGGGCGGCGTCGCAGGCAAGCCCCCTCGCCGGCAGGCCGGGCGTGTCCGGGGTCTGCGAGTTTCCGACCGGCGCTGGAGGTGCTTCTCACGCTGACAGGGGCGTGGTCGATGATCTAGGACGCTATGGCCGAGCCCTTTCCGCGGGGAGGCCGAGGTCTGCGTCGGCCTCGATTTCCACATGGGTCGGATGGCCGGATGGCTCAGATTTCAGTCGGCGGTGGAGATTCACGCAGCGACTGCGGAAATGCTTGCGCGAGTGCAGGTCCGAGCTCTTCCGAGTGCGGGAGGCTGGCAGCGCAGGATGACATGCGCGGCAACGTCTGGCGGACGAGACCGTGCCCGGCAGCCAGGCGGTTGACCCGTGACTGACCTTCAATCACCGCTGGAATCATTCCAATTTTATGTAATCAGAGGCCCGGTGAGTGTGATCACCAACTGGTCAACCTATCCAATCCGCATGCAGCCCAGAGTGACCCACCATTGGTGAACACCCCTCCATTCTCTCTCCAGAGGCTCTCTCCTCTTCTCGGTGCACACTGTCATGGTGAGGAATGCCGCGAGGCGTGCCGGTGCTCTTGTCGCGATCGCCGTCGCATGCGCCTGTTCACCCGTCGATGACCACAAATCGGCTGCTCCGACCGTTCTCGTCCAGTCGACACAGTTCGCACCGCCACCGGCGCCGATCACCGATCTCGTTCCCACTGCCGAGCAACTGACCACGCTCTACAACGCCACGACCGACTACTCGATACGCGAGGAGGACCGTTCACGACTCTTGGACGGTCCCAGCGATCAGACCTTGCGGATTGCACGGTCCTGGGGTGCACAACCCATGCCCCAATACATCCAGTTCACCACCGTGGAACCCGGCGGACCGGACCGTGTCAATGCGAGTGGGCAGGGCTACGTCGATGGCATGGCCCCGTATCCGGTGGGGCCGATTCCTTTCGTGCGTTCCGACAACGAGTGGAAGCTGTCCCACCTCCACGTTTGCAGCGTCTTGACCGCGCTTCCGGGGCTAGACGGCGGTTGTCGGTGAGGCTGACCATCGTCGTTGCTACCCGGTAGGTCCAGGATGTGGGCACAGGGTGGCAGACGGCTCATCGTCCCGATTCTGGAAGCATGAGTATCAGGATTCGATCTGCCTCGCTGCCCGTGAAGCGGATCACCGACCTGGCCGCCGAAGCAGCGGTCATGCACTCCCGATCGGGAGGAGCCTCAGAAGTGGCAGCGCGATCCATCCAGTACGACCGGTCTCCCCTTTCACAACCGGGGCGGCCCACTGGCACACAGGTTCTGGCCGACCCACAGCGTCCAGAGCAAACGACCGCCCAGCGTCAGGGGAAGGCTTACATGATCTCGGAACCGGGGATCGTTTGAAGGCCCCCCGAGATGGCCACGTCAGGGTGCGCAGCCGCTGTCCCGTCCAACTGCGACATGGCTGCTGTCGGTGGGTGCGGAGCTGCACAGGCGGTAGGTGGCACCGTTCTTGAGTTCGTCGGACGTGAAGGACTGCTCCGTGAAGTTGTTCATCCAGATGACGTAGTTTCTCTGGTTCGCGGGGACGGCATCGAAAGGCGACGTGTAGGTGCATACACCCGTGCC
Organism: Rhodococcus sp. NPDC059234; assembly: GCF_042754225.1. Classification (NCBI taxonomy): domain Bacteria; kingdom Bacillati; phylum Actinomycetota; class Actinomycetes; order Mycobacteriales; family Nocardiaceae; genus Rhodococcus; species Rhodococcus sp. NPDC059234. The sequence goes on along the minus strand of NZ_JBHZAH010000022.1, from coordinate 18,667 downwards.
ATCGGGCCTCTCGTTGATGGACCCGGCCTCCAGTGCCGACGATGCGTATGCAGCACCGCTGTCTCCGAGGATGACCACTTGGTCGCCCGGGGCGACACGAGCCGTTCCGATGGTGCACTCGCCGGATGCAGCCGATGCCCGGTCTGCTTGGCCCGTGACAGTCACTGTGGCGGCGAAGGTTGCCGGCACGTCCGTGTTGGTCACGCAGCTCGTCAAGATCAGCGCTCCAACAGATGCCGCCGCCGCGATCCGCCCCCATTTATGCCCCATAGACAGCCACGGTAGGCGACCTGAGGCGCGCCCGTTGGTGGTCACCCGAACCGAGGCGGTGGCATTCACACATGGCTTGTAACTAATGAGCCACGGCTGCGGGAGCAAGAGAAAACCGCGGTCCTGCAATGGTGGAATGTGGACGAACCTCCGACTCCGATCGGAGCGCATGAAGCGCACGTGCTCGATGCTCTGCGCGCCAGCGAGCTGCCGCCCCTTCGCTCCACCGCACTCGTCATCGCAACGAACCCGCGTGAGTACGGGTCTCATGTTTGACGAACGCCATGTGGGACGAACATTTGGCCTTCCGGTGGGAATCCGATCTCGACCAGAAGCCTGCGCAGGCATCCTGGCTCGGCGCAGGCCGTCCGGATTCGCCCCGCCGCGACTGGTATGGATACCTGCATGGTGATGAACGCCGAGAATTGGCAGCGACGTACCGAGTGGCCCTTGATCGTTGCATCCCTCGTATTCCTGGCCGCGTATTCGTTCTCCGTTCTCGCACAGCCCGTTGGCCCGACCGCACGAGGCGCGAGCGCGGTAATGACCCTCACGTGGGGCTTGTTCGCCGTCGACTTCGTCGTGCGGCTCACACTCGCCGAGCGGCGCGGGCACTGGCTGCTACGCCACCTCCACGAGCTCGCGATGGTGGCACTCCCTATGCTGCGGCCGCTACGCCTGCTGCGGCTCGTCACACTCCTCGGCGTGCTCCAGCGCTCCGTCGGCACAGCGCTGCGGGGGAAGGTCGTCACCTACGCGATCGGCTCGACAGTGCTGCTGATTCTGGTCTCCTCGCTCGCGATGCTCGACGCTGAGCGTGGCGCTCCGGATGCCGTCATCACGACCTACCCAAACGCGTTGTGGTGGTCGGTCGAGACGGTCACCACAGTCGGATACGGCGACTACGCGCCAGTCACTGAGACCGGGCGGATGATCGCAGTTGGGCTGATGATCGCAGGGATCGCACTGCTGGGCGTCGTCACGGCAATTCTTGCGTCGTGGCTCGTCCAACGAATCGGTGAAGAGGACGAAGCGAGTCAGGTCGCGACGCGTGAGCAGATCTCAGCGCTCACGGCGGAGATCAGGCAGCTGCGGGTAGAGCTGCAGGGTGAGAACGGGACGATTCGGCTCGACCTGGGCACACGTTCGACAGCAAGTTCCGCCACCCAGACAATGGGCATCAGTGCGGGCTGGTGCGAATGTGGGCATGGCCCAGTTTTGGAAGTCGGAGAACATCAGCCCATTCCGGGTCACTGCATCGAAACGTGACATCAGCTGTAGCGCCGAGGCAGGACCGCTACGCGTTGAAATATCAGCGGCGGGACTGCTGCACGGATAGATGACATCTGATCTGTGGTGCCAGGAGGCACTGCTGGAAGGATGTACCCCGTGCCGAAGCCGCACCCCAAGGAGTTCCGCGACGACGTCGACCGTGTGGCCCGGAACCGAGAGCTCGATCAGCAGCTGAAGCAGATCGCCGCTGACTTCGGGGTCAGCGAGTCCTGCCTGGCCAGCTGGATGAAGGCCGCCGACGTCGAGGACGGCATCAAGCCCGGAACCACCGCCAGCGAGAACGCCGAGCTACGCGAGGCGCGGAAGCGGATCCGACTGCTCGAGCAGGAGAACGAGGTCCTGCGCCGGGCCGCGGCGTATCTGTCGCAGGCGAACCTGCCGGGAAAATGAGGTACCCGGTCGTTCGTGAGCTGGCCGCTGACGGGATCCCCGTCGCGGTGACGTGCCGCGTATTGAAGATCGCTCGCCAGCCCTACTACGGCTGGCTGGCCGCCCCGGTGGCCGCCGCCGAACTCGACGAGGCGTACCGGGCGAACGCGCTGTTCTGCGCCGAACTCGACGAGGCGTACCGGGCGAACGCGCTGTTCTGCGCCGACCGTGACGACCCGGAGTTCGGATACCGGTTCCTCGTCGACGAGGCCGCCGAAGCTAGCCAGAAGATGGCGTTGCGCACCGGGTGGCGAATCTGTTCGGAGAACAAGTGGTGGAGCTTGTTCGGGAAGAAGCACGGCACCAAGAACATCCACTCCGGCCCGCCGGTCCATGACGATCTGGTCGCCCGAGAGTTCGCCGCAGAGGCCCCGAACATGTTGTGGCTCAACGCCATCACCGAGCATCACACCGGCGAGGGCAAGCCCTACCTGTGCGCCGTCAAGGACGTGTTCTCGAATCGGATCGTCGGCTACTCGATCGACTCGAGAATGAAGGCCCGTCTCGCCGTCGACGCTCTCGACTCCTGCCGTCGCCCGCCGGGCTGCGGCCGGGGATCAGGTGGCCGGCTGCGTGGTGCACAGCGACCGCGGATCGCAGTTTCGTTCAAGGAGATTCGTCCACACTCTCGGATGGCATGCGACGGCCGGATCGATGGGCCGGGTCGGGGCCTGCGGCGACAACGCCGCGATGGAATCGTTCTCGCGCTGCTGCAGAAGAACGTCCTCGACCGCCGGCCCTTGGCGACGCGTGACGAGCTCCGGATCGAGATCGCCACCTGGATCGAACGCACCTACCACCGCCGGCGGCGCCAGACCCGTCTCGGCAGGTTGACCCCCGTCGAATGCGAGACCATCATGGCCACGTCAGCCAGTCAGGTTGCGTGACCGAACCTGTCACCTATCCGTGCAGCAGTCCCAATATCTCTCATCGCCCGAGCGCTGGCCGGGTTGCGCCAAGCGGAGCACGAGGCGTTCGCGCGCAATCGGTGAGAAACAAAACGAGACACATCGATCCTCGGCGGGGCTGAGATACCCGTCCGGCCGGCCACTCGACGTCAGCTGACCGCAACCGCCCAACCGCCACTGGAACTGCTCCAAATCTGTGTGATTTGGAGCAGTCCTTAAGTGTGATTACCGACTGGTCAATCTATCCAATCCGCATGCAGCCCAGAACGAACCGGCATTGGTGAACACCCCTCCATTCCAAGGGTGTTCACCCATGAAGCCAGTTTGGGTTCACCAATGCGCGCCGCGAGTGGCATTCTCAGCCAACGAGCTCTCTTCCCTATCTCTCCATCCGTCCAGTCAAATCCAGACGGACGAGTGGAGGAGCCCAGGTAGTAGTCGCCCGCCGCGGGTGAGGCGCGGCGCCTGACCAGTGCCTAGCGTCGAGTTCGGTGCCGGCGAAACGCCGCCGAACACCCGACGAGGAGGAGCACCGTGAGCGAAGCGATCCGGCGGACGAGTTTGCCGATTCCCGACATCCGCAAGGCGGTCACCCCCATGTACGAGGCGACCGACCCGGACAGCACGTTCGACCCGATCGAGCCGCTTCGCCCGCCGGAGGGTGCGCCGAACGTCCTGGTGATCATGCTTGACGACGTCGGGTTCGGGGCGTCGACGACGTTCGGTGGCCCATGCGCGACGCCGACGGCGGAACGGCTGGCGTCGCAGGGGTTGAAGTACAACCGTTTCCACACCACCGCGCTGTGCTCGCCGACGCGTGCGGCCCTGCTGTCGGGCCGCAACCACCACGCCGTTGGGATGGGTGCGATCACCGAGATGGCGACGTCGGCGCCGGGCTACAACTCGCAGCGACCCAACACGTGTGCGCCGCTCGCGGAGACCCTCAAGCTCAACGGCTATTCGACCGCGCAGATCGGCAAGTGCCACGAGGTACCGGTGTTCGAGTCCGGCCCGACCGGCCCGTTCGACCACTGGCCCCATCCCGGTGGCGGGTTCGAGTACTTCTACGGCTTCATCGGCGGCGAGAACAACCAGTGGTACCCGTCGCTGTACGAGGGCACCACCCCGATCGACCCGTGGGGTACCCCGGAGGAGGGCTATCACCTGATGCCCGACCTCGCGGACCACGCGATCTCCTATCTGCGGCAGCAGAAGTCGACCGCGCCGGACAAGCCCTTCTTCATGTACTTCGCGCCCGGCGCCACCCACGCACCGCACCACGTGCCGCAGGAGTGGATCGAGAAATACAAGGGCAAGTTCGACGATGGCTGGGACGCCCAGCGCGAACGGACCTTCGCCCGGCAGAAGGAGCTCGGGCTGATCCCGGCCGACGCCGAACTCACCGCCAGGCCGGCGGAGATCCCGGCCTGGGACGACATGGACGAGGCCCTCAAGCCGGTCATGCGCCGCCAGATGGAGGTGTACGCAGCGTTCCTCGAGTACGCGGACCACCACACCGGCCGCGTCATCGACGCACTCGAGGACATGGGCATCCTCGACGACACCCTGATCTACTACATCATCGGCGACAACGGCGCGTCCGCCGAGGGATCGCTGATCGGCACCACCAACGAGTCGATGCTCGTCGAGCCGGGTCCGTGGCAGCAGCCGGACTATCTGATCGAGCACATCGACGATCTCGGTTCCCCCAGGGCGCACAACCACTATGCGGTCGGCTGGGCGCACGCGATGTGCACGCCGTACCAGTGGACCAAGCAGGTCGCGTCGCACTTCGGCGGCACCCGCAACGGCACCGTGGTGCACTGGCCGGCGAAGATCGCGGCGAGAGGCGAGATCCGGCAGCAGTTCGCCCATGTCATCGACGTCGCGCCGACCATCCTCGAGGTGGCGGGCATCCCGGAGCCGGACTTCGTGAACGGCGTGATGCAGGAGCGCATGCATGGTGTCTCGATGGCCTACAGCTTCGACGATGCCGATGCGGCCGAGCGGCACGAGTCGCAGTACTTCGAGATGGCCTGCAACCGCGGCATTTACCACAAGGGCTGGACGGCGGTGACCAAACACCGCACGCCGTGGGATCCTGCCGGCGCGACCACCAGCGTCATGGCCGACAGGTGGGAGCTGTACGACACCAGCACCGACTGGACCCAGGCACGCGACCTCGCCGCGGAACAGCCCGACAAGCTGGCGGAGCTCAAGCGGATCTGGGACATCCAGGCGGCGATCCATCACGTGTTCCCGCTCGACGGGCGCTTCTTCGAGCGGTTCAACTCAGAGATCGCGGGCCGGCCGACCCCGGTCACGTCCACGACACAGTTCTTCGACGGACGGATGCGCCGCATTCAGGAGAACGCGGCGATCAACATCAAGAACAAGTCGTTCTACGTGACCGCCGAGATCGGGATCCCCGAAGGAGACCCAGCGGAGGGCGTGCTGATCTCCCAGGGCGGCGAGGGCGGCGGCTGGGCGCTCTACCTCAAGGACGGGCGGCCGCGGTTCTGCTACAACATGCTCGGCGCGCGCTACGACTACGTCGGCGGCGACGACGCACTCACCCCGGGCACCCACCAGGTGCGTTCCGAGTTCGCTTACGACGGTGGCGGTATCGGCAAGGGCGGCAAGATCGCCCTCTACGTCGACGGAACCAAGGTCGGCGAAGGGCACATCGAATCGTCGGTGCGATTCACCTTCTCAATGGACGAGACCCTCGACGTCGGTCAGGACTGCGGCTCGCCCGTTTCCGAGGAGTACAAGGCCAGGTACAACGAGTTCACCGGCGACCTGAACTGGGTCCAGATCGACATCGGCGACGACGACCAGGACCACCTGATCTCGGCGGACGAACGTTTCAAATTCGCGATGATCAAGCAGTAGGCAGCGCGACCCGAACACGAAGCGGCCCCGGAAAACTCGACTTCCCGGGGCCGCGGCGTGCTTCCAGACCGCTCGACCGTCGGACGCAGGCCGGCGACCGTGACAGTGCGGCGTCGCTGGGCCGCCCATACCGCGCCACGTCGATCCACACGTAGGGCTCAGCGGGACCGCTGGCAATCGCCCGGCACACCTCGTCGTTGGTGAAAGCTGGAACGCATCCAGATTCCCGTGTGATTAACGGCCCTCGCTAAGTGTGATTACCAACTGGTCAACCTACCCAATCCGCATCCTGGGCAGTACGGCTCGCCATAGGTGAACACCCCTCCATCCATCCATCCACGCGCCATCTCTTCTCGATCGCTGCCTTTGATCGGTGATGGCCGCGTATCGGCGCCGCGCCGACGATCGCGAGTCAATTGTGGGGGCTTGGTGAACACGGGGCGTCGAGATCGGGGCGACGCCCCGTATGCCACCTTCAACCGCGCGGCACACTCGCGGAAACAAAGCGTCATTGCAAACGCGAATGCCCTCACACGACGCCCTCGAGCCCGTCGAACTCGCTGCACCGAGTGCCCGGATCGACGAGCAGCATCCGCCCAAAGCGGGAGCGCTCCGCCGCGTCGAGACGGCCGGAAATCCTTGCGAGCAGCCGTCTTCATCCTCAATATCTGCGCCACGGCATCATTCACCAGCTCCGGTTGCCGCCGTGACCGGGGTTGTGCCGCGGATCGGCCGGGCGTTCACTTGAAGAGCCACATCCCTCAACGCCGCGCAGAACTAGCACGGTGGGCTGGACGTCGACCAGCGACGGGCGGCAGGAAGGATGATTCATCGATCCACCGGAGGCGAAAGTGACCGACCTAGAGCAGTTTGCGGAACTGGTGTCGCTCGACCACGGCCTCAGTGTCGTCGTCACCGTCCGCGCCGACCACACCCCGCACATCGCGGTCGTCAACGCCGGCATCCTCGCCCATCCGACCACCGGTGAGCAGGTGGTCGCGTTCGTCGCCGTGGGCGGCACCCGCAAGCTCGCCCATCTGCGCCATGACCCCACGATCGCCGTCGTCGTCCGTGCCGGCTGGCAATGGGTCGCCGTCGAAGGCCGTGCCCAGCTGATCGGACCCGACGACCCCCACCCCGAGGTGGACACCGAACGGCTCCGGCTCATGCTTCGCGACATCTTCAGCGCAGCAGGGGGGACCCACGACGACTGGGCCACCTACGACCGTGCGATGCGTGAGGAGCATCGCACTGCCGTGTTCGTCTCTCCCACTCGGGTCTACTCGAACCCGACCTGAGCGGATGGCCCCCGCCGCCCGGCGGACGTCTGTGCTCGAGCTGATCGACCAACGCACGAACGTGCGCACCGCGACGAATCCGAACTCCCGCCGACTCTTTCCCGGTCGCCGCGCCGGACAGCCGCTCCGAATCCCGGCAATCACCATCATGCGCCGAAGCCGCGAGCCGGATCAAACGGTCGGTTTTCTCTCTACTTCTTTGCCGACCCCCGCGAACGCCAGAATCACCGGCGACAGACAAATCTGCCCCAAGTGAGAACGTTCGACTCAATCGAGAGAATGGCGTGCCATTCGCTTCGAGCGAGTCGGCTAAACCATCGAACCTCAATCAACCGGGCACACCAACGCCCAATGATCTCGTCCTCCATCCACCCCAGAGTCTCGTCGACGGCCTGGCGCCGGCTCGGCTGTCCCAGTGGTCGAACCGGGCCACAAGGAGCCCGTCCGCCTTGAAGCTGCTTCGCCCCGTGTCCGCCATCCGGGGGGAACCTCAGTCCGCACCGCTCGACGAACCAGCGACGGAGAATCCGAATGTCCGAACGTCCGAACGTCCGAACGTCCGAACGTCCGAACGTCCGAACGTCCGAGAGTGTCCGGCGAATGCCCTGTAATGCCGACTATCGCGCGGTTCACCTGCGTCTTCTTGCGGTCGGCAGACGATCGTCGAGAGTTGGTCTGCCTGCGAATTCGATTGCCTGCACATGGGATTGGCGGGTGACATCGCCCACACCGCGTGCCTGCCCGCGTGCCACCCTCTATAAATGTAGAGGTAACCTGTAGATGCAAGGGCGGGCCAAAGGAGCTGGGTTAAATGTCTTCACAACCGCTGGTTTCCAACGTTTCGGACACCGCGCGATGGGTGGCCGCGCATCGCGCCATGGAATCCGCGCGCCCGGATGCGTTGTTCCGCGACCCACTGGCCGACCGGCTCGCCGGAGAGCGCGGCCGCGCGATCGCGGAGGCTGCCGGGCAGGGGATGGCCGATGACTGGTTCCTCGTGACCCGCACCAAACTCATCGACGACCAGGTGGCCGCGGCCGTCGCCGCCGGATGCAATCTGGTACTCAATCTAGGCGCCGGCCTCGATACACGGCCCTACCGGATGGAATTGCCGACCGACCTGGTTTGGATCGAAGTCGACCTGCCCGATCTCGTCGCCGAAAAGTCCGCACTACTCGCCGAGGAGACACCCCGGTGCCGCCTGGTTCGGACCGCGGTCGATGTCACCGACCCCGGCGCTATGACAGCGTGTCTCGACTCGGTACTCACCGATGCTGCAAGAGCTTTGGTGATCTCAGAGGGGCTGGTGATGTACCTGGACGAGGCCGACGTAGTCGCCTTGTCCATGGTGTTGACGCGCCCCGAGATCATCGGATGGTGCCTCGACTTCAGCACAGCCGGAGTGGCTCAACTGATGGCCGACCGTAACGAGGGCCTGCTGCGGCGGGCACCGTGGACATTCCTGCCCGCCAATGGCGTCACGTTCTTCGAGGAACTCGGATGGAATGCGACCTACCTCGAATCAATCGTCGTGGGCGCAGCTCGATTCAACCGGCTCTCGCCGCCCGTTCCTCATGAAGACCTCGCCGCTCAGCAACCCGATCCCTGGGCGCCCGGCCAGCAGCCCTACAGTGCCGTCGTCCGATTGACTCACAAGTAATCGCCCGTTGCTCTGCCGGCCTGGTTCGTCAATAGTTCGAATCGTCGGTCACCAAGCGATAGACGACGTACCCGATGAACCACGCCGACAGGGCGCAACGCAATCTGTGTGATTTGGCGCCCTCCCAAAGTGGGATTACCAACTGGTCAACCTATCCAATCGGCACGCAGCCCAGCATGCTCCGCCATAGGTGAACACCCTTCCATCCACGTCCATCAGTCCATCCAGCCCTCCCGTGCGTTCTCGCGGCACTGAAACCTCGAGAGTTCTCCAACGTTCTTGTGACGGAGGAAATCTGTCCTGCTGGAGGGTCGTCAAACAGGACGGCCGGCAGAAGCGGAACCCGAGAGTTCGAACGCCCTCGCGGCAACTGCAGTAACGATGCGCCTGCCCCAGCGGATATCCAGACTGTCCGTTTCTTTCACAGGGGGTAGATCTGAATGAAGCGCTCATTTCTCGTCCGAGCTGGCGCAGTAGCCGTCGGACTCGCGGCGCTCGGCGCGGGCGTAGCGGCGCCGCAGGCGAGTGCGGCGGAGGCGTACGTTCCGCCGCCCGGGTACGAGCTGAACACGAGGTGGTTCAAACTGCCGTGGGAGCCCAGCAGGTCGTGGGACAACAATTCGAACCTGCTCAGTCCGTTCGGCACTAGCGACATCTACTGCTACAGCCACCCCGAGGCGGTGACCGGCCCGCTTCCGCTCGACTGCTTTCAGCTCGATCCGTGGCGACAGACCCATCAGGTGATGCGGGTCCCGTTCTCGCAGAACTTGCACACCATCAATCCGGTCCCGACCCCGCCCGGGCTACTCCCAGGGACGCTGGGATCGTCCTGACACGTGAAGTGCCCAACCGTAATCGGTTGGGCACTTCACGGTTCGCCATGAGCACCGTGGCCGGCATTCCCTCACCAGCTCTCGCACGACCATCTATGACTCTCAGAGTGCCGCCAGCCGTCCTGTTCAGCGATCGGTCACAGGACACCCACCGGGCCTGCGATCAGTGCCAGTTGAAGCACGTATGACCCGCGGAATCCGGTCTGAGTACACAGAAGATGGTGCGCGATACCCTGCGTGGGTGGCCAACAACGTGAGCCTTCGCATCATGCGCCTGCGAGCTCTGATTGAGCACCCACGCACTGGAGACAGTGAACGGGCAGCAGCAGAAAGAATGCTCGAGAGAGTCCTGAACAAGTCGCGCACCCAGTACGACTACGGTGACCGTACATACGGTGCGCGCCACGATCGGATCGGCCGGCATGCCGGTCTGTCGCGAATCGCAGACATGATCCGCGAAGACATTGCGCTTGCGCGAGTGACGTTCCCGGCGGCTACAACATCGGAACAGGTTGCCGTCAAGGACCCAATCGGCGATGCCCCTCCAGGGATCAGCTTCACCGTCGAGACGCCGCATGATGCCAGTATCGACATCACGATTCGTGACGTCCCCAGGGATTGGGGATGGGACGGCGAAGATGGTGTTGAGACCGTCAGCGCTTCGCTACGAGCCCTCGCCGGCGAGCTCGCGGAAATCATGAACGGCTACAACCGCAACGGGTCCGACGTAGAGAAAAGGTTCTTCGGCCGCGTTCGAGTGGGCAGTGAGACGCTGGAGTGGTGACCACGTGTCAGATCGGTTGGTGCGCTGATGCGGACTCTCGTTCCCCTCGGCCCTCGCCCGACGTGACGCCCGTCGAGCGAGAACCTCGCCGACGCGAAGTGGTGTGCCGAGGATCGGGTTCCCCAAGTAGCTGTCCCCAGGGGTCGGGCAGGTCGCGTTCGAGGTGCCTAGACCGCAAGGTCACCACATTCATCGCAGCCAGGGTGAACTCGAGCAGCAGTCGGTGCGCGGTGAGGCCAAAGATCCGGAAGTACCCGCGGCGCAGGTGCAGCACATAGCTTTTCAGACCGCCGAACGCCGATTCGATACCCATTCGGCGGTAGTAGGACGCGAACCACCGACGGCTCCCGCGCGGGAACGGCATTCGGATCTGCGACTGGTCCTCGTTGGTGAGCGTCACCGACTTGCAGCAGGCGCAGGGGTCATCCGGACGGCGGCGGTCGCATTGCACGGTCGGATGCTCGTAGCCAAGTCTCATCGATCGCGGAGACAAGGGGCTGCGGATCCGTGCCAGCCACACCGCCGGCCCCCGGAAGCGCTGGGTTCCGTCCCGCGGCTTCGCGCCGAGCGGCACGAACGCGTACGGGGCCCTGAGCGCACGCAGTTGCTGGGCACGAACCTTGTCGTCCTCGTTCATGTCCCGGGTGAGGCGCTGAATGCGACGCAACGCTGTGGCAGGCATTCGGTGTAGAGCGTGCCGTCGATCCAGATGGTTCCGGAGCAATCTGGCCAGGATCCTCGAGGCCCTCGTTCCGGTTGTCGAGCGTGGCATCTCCAGCGGTGAACTCGAGCCGGAAACCGATGCGCGGCAAGTGGTTCTCGAACTTCTGGCGCTCAACGAAGGGTTGCGGTCGCAATGGGCGAGCCTGCCGGACGAGTCGATCTCCCTCGAGTCTTCGAGGCCGCGGCGGACGCTCTTCCGACGCGCAATTCCGTCGACGGGGCCGGTCTCTGCTGACGCCGGTTAGTTCCTCGTCGCCTCCGAGTGCACCTCGGAGGCGGCGGCCCGTCACGCGCAGGTGCTGGCGATCACCACGCCACTGGAGGCGTCGTACTACCGCGCGTACTCGTGGGAGGGCTCGAACCGACGAGAAGGCAGTGGCAACATCCTTCGACTGGCTGGATTCCGAAGCGGTCTAGAGTTCGCCCCGTGCGTGTTCGTTCGGGTACGAGCCGAATTCCCAACTGGTGTAGGCAGTTAGTCGAGGGCACACCACCGAGCGGGCATGTGCTTGCCGTCGCCTGCGGTGACGGGCCGCGAACCCTAGAGATGTGACACTTCGGACAGCCTGGAACCTGCCCAGACACCGTGGGCTCAGCAGCCCCTAGCCAAGCGTGATGCCGGAGCACACGAGACAGAAACCGCCTCCATGGAAAAGAGCGATGACCACTTCTCCGCGGCGTTCTCGTTGCCGTGGCTCAGCCGACTTGATCCGAACTGGCGAGAACGACATGTTGCGAAACATCGAGACGGCTTACCACTGCCGGAGGTGATGGCGCCCAACGCCATCCCGATCACCCAACCTGGATGGGACTGCACGTAAGCCAGCCCGAGAGTGACACAGGACACACCGGCGACCATCCACCTATCGATTCCAAGGTGCTCACGCAGCGCCTCGATGCCGGCGATGAGGTGCTCGGTCGTGTTCGTCGAGAGAGAGCCCGCGAGTGGTTGACTACGTCCGCCGCCACGCGGGTCGAACAGTCCCGCACGAAACACGCTCGGGTCGAAGAACCACCGCGCGCCCACCGGCGGCACGGCCTCCAGCGAGCCGCTTCAACGCCAAGCCGCCCCGACCGAGATTCACCGGTCGCGGCGCACTATCGCCCGATTGCCGCGATGACCCGATCCGCGAGTGCGCGTTCACCATCCGCATTCGGGTGCACCGGAATCGGCTGCGTGGTGTTGAGCATCGGCTCGACCCAGCGCTGTCCGACCGGCTTGCAGGCGTCGTGACCATCGGAGACCTGCGACATGTCAACGAAGGTCGAGCCGGTCTCCGCGGCGGCACGTTCGACGGCGTCGTTCAGCATGGCCTGCATGTCACGCAGGTATCGGACGTCGCCCTCGGCCACCGGCATCTGGGGAAAACAGCCGCCGCTCGCGGGCAACACCCACGGGTAGCCGACGATGACGACGTGGGCGCGCGGCGACTTGGCATGGATGTCACGCAGCGCGGTGACCAGCGCGGGGTAGGTCTTGTCGACGATCGGATCGGTGAGGCTGGTCCCGTACTGGGCCCGGCAGGGTTCGAACGCGCCGGGGTGCGTGGCCATCGCGCGGATGCAGGTCGCCATCGCGCCCGCGAAGGTGCCGTTGTTGTTGCCGCCGATCATCAGGCTGACCAGTTCGGTCGTCGGCGTGAGCGCTTCGAGCTGGGGCCGCATGCCGTCGTGCTGGGCACCGTAGAAGTCCTCCGTCGTCGCACCCCCGCAGCTCACGTCGGTGAGCCGGTACCCGAGCTGCGCGGCCACGACGTGCGAGAAGTCCCGCTGCGACTGCCAGCACTTAGGCTCTTGGTCGGGCACGATCGGGAAGACGCCCGACCCGGCGCTGAAGCTGTCGCCGAGATTGACGTACTCGAGACCGGGCGCGTGATCGGCCGGCGCGGATGCGGATGCGGTGGCACCCGACGCGACGCCCGTGACGGCGGCCAGGGCCGCCGCCGTCGCCACGAATCGTCGAACTCCAGCCTTGAGCCTCATAGCGTTCTCCCGCCTTGTTGTGTGTCGGTTGCGCGATCGGCGGTCGCAAGGCCACTCGCGCTGCGTATCGCCGATCGCTGTGAAAACCGCATTTTCACCGGACCGCGACCGAGGGTACGGGACGCACATCAGGCCGGGGTGTGGTTCCCTCGTCAGGACCGTCGACTTGCCCGTTCGGCCCGACAGGGGCGGCGATGGTCACCGGCGGGAAGGAAGGCCGGTGGGGGCGCCCACTCCCGGGCGAAGTGCGCTGGCTGAACCTGTCGAGCAGAGCCTCCGGCTCCGCTGCCGCGGTTTCAGTGAGGTACTCCGGCACCCACAAGTCCGACGAATAGGGCACAGCAGGAAATCGATGCGGACACAATGCTGGTTGCCCGCGCGCTCGCCCGGATGCGCCCTCCACGTATCTGGCGCGCCTTGACCAGGCTGACGATCACAATGATCGACGTCGCGCAGGCTGCGATCACGGGTGACACAACCGCGAGACCCCAGTCTCGGCCGACGGCCTGATGCGCGACTATCGCCGTGACAGCCGTGGCGGACAACGCAGTTCGCCTCCAGGCCAGTGATGTTCGCTCCGCCTGCAGACCCGGGTCCCTCTGTCCGTGCGCGCTCATGAGAACACGATCGCGGAGCCGGCCAGGACCGCTATGACAATCGTCCCCACGGCCAGGATCCGGATGAGTCCGAAGCTGGGCAGTGACTCATCACGACGCATCGCCCGCTGTATCGACCGCCAACGTGAATACGCGCCGCTTGCGAGAGCGGTCGAGAGGCCGATGCAGGTCAGGGAGACGGCGATGCGCGCCGACCCATTGGCAGCCGAGGCCGCGAGTTGGTCGACGGCCACGCCGCCGGCCAGGAGGCCGAGTGCTGTGCGAATCCACGCCAGGAACGTTCGCTCGTTCGCCAGGGTGAATCGGTAGTCCGGCTCACGCTCCTCGACACCTGCTTCTGGCTCTGACACCGCGAGATCCTTCCCTCTGTGGCCCGAGAAAAACGGGCTTCTACCTGGCTGTTGATTGCGGCCTTGATTGCCCTGACCGACCCCATCGCGATGGATTCGTCGAGACCGCGGGACGTTCCCATCCATCCCGCGACGGCGAATCGCAGGGGTTGACAATGACGTTTTCAGGTTTGAGTATGGCATTTGCGCTCGGAGGTACCGAGCGGTCCTGGGTGGTCTGCCTCGTGAATCACCGGTCCGACTTCCCGACCAGGAATGTGCAGCAACACGGAGGAAGAAACATGACGGAACGCGTGGAGTCGGTGCGTTCAGGCGCCTTGCTCGACCAGCTGAGCGAGGCGTGGCGCGGGTTCGGCCGCACGGTGGTTTTCGACGACCCGGATACCGACACGCCCCTCCTACGGGCTGAGGGCTTGCGGTTCGCAACCAGGTACCTCGCGGCGGGCGCCCTTCTGAGCATGGAACTGGCCGATCCGAGCTATCCGGAGTTCGGCAGGTGGGCCGACACCACGTGCAGCTGGGGTATCGACAACCCCGACGTGATCTACACGCTCGCCGCGGTCAGCGGTGACCGCACCTACCGGATCCACGGCGACCGGGGAACCGCCCACTACTTCGACATTCAGGTCCACTCCCCGCACTTCTGCGAGGCACCCGACTACCGGATCAACTCCAACATCGACAGTCGCACCCTGTCGGCCGGAAGTGACGGGGAGTTCGAGTTGCTCCTCGGTCCCGAACGCCCGGCCGGCTACACCGGAAACTGGCTGGCGATCGACGCCGAGGCGGGCTCGCTGTGTGTGCGACAGGTGTTCAGCGACTGGGCAACCGAGCGCCCGGCCAACCTCGTGATCGAGGCCGTGGACGCCGTCTACCCCCCGCCCGCCCCACTGTCGGAGGCCGATGTCGCGGCGCGTGCCGAGCGGCTAGTTCGCTGGCTGGACAAGGCCGGATCCTATTGGGACAACATGTGCAAACTGTCTCTCACGGCTCCCGCCAATTCCCTGGAATTCACTCCACTCAGCGAGAGTGCGTGGGGCGGCTTCCAGAATCAGGCATACGGCATGGGCAGTTTCCGGTGCGCGCCGGACGAAGCCGTGATTCTGGAGTTCGAGCCGCCGCAGTGCCACTACTGGAGCTTCGGTACGGGGAATTGGTACTGGGAGACGGTCAACTGGTTCTCTCGCCAGTCCTCTCTCAATCACGCCCAGGCCCGGCTCGACGAGGACGGCGTCTTCCGCGCGGTCATTTCCCACCGAGATCCCGGGGTTCCGAACTGGCTGGACACCGGCGGTCACACCCACGGCACCGTCAACGGCCGCCTGCTGCTTACCGAAAGCGTCCCGAACCCGACCATGAGGCTCGTGCCCCTCGCGGACGTCCGTAAGTACCTGCCCTCGGAAACGCCGACCGTGACCCCCGCCGAACGCACGGAGCAGATTCGGCTCCGCCGCCGTTCCGCGCATTTGCGCAACAGCCACTAATACCGACTGCCGCCGGGATACCCCTCCCACACCGAAGAACTGCGCGAACCTACACGCCCCTGACAGATCGGGTTATTCGGGTCCGCCTTACTGGATCGAGATCAACATGACCGAGACCACGACCAACAGACCTCCCCCACAACCCGGCGAAGATCCGCCGCTGAGTCGGCGGCAGCGCTGGCGGTACGGTGCGGCGCTCGCGCTCATCGTGCTGATATCTGAGCTCGCGCCGATGGAGATCACCTTGGTCTATCCAGCAATTCCACACATGACCCAGGATTTCCGAACACTGCACCTCGGCTGGGTCCTGACGATGGTGAGTTTGGTCGCCGTGATCAGCCTGCCGCTGGTCGGCAAGCTCGCCGACACCTACGGCAAGAAGCGAGTGATGCTGATCCTCGCGGCGCTCTTCTCCATCGGCTCCCTGATCTGCGCGACAGCGGACTCGTTCCCGATGCTGCTGGCGGGCCGGGCACTCCAGGGAACCGCGGGCGGGATGGTCGCGGTGTCCTACGCGTTGGTCCGCGACACCTTCCCGCGTCGCTGGGTCCCGGTCGCACTCGGTACCGTGGCCGCGGGAATCGGCGTCAGCGCGCTGGCGTCGCCGTTTGTCGCCGGCTGGTTCATCGACAACCACGGTTGGCAATCGTTGTTCTGGTTCATGCTCGGCTACGCCGTGTTGCTGATCCCGGTGGTGGCGGTGCTCGTACCCGAGACCTCGCTGCGACTTCATCAGCGATTGGATCTGCTCGGAGTCACGTTGCTCGGCTCCGGCGTCGGACTGGCCCTGGTCGGTATCAGTCAGGGACCGAAATGGGGCTGGGCCAGCAGCGGAACGCTCGGGACGCTGCTGGGCGCCGCCGGGCTGCTCGCCGCGTTCGTCGTCTGGGAGCTGCGCGTGTCTGCTCCGGCCATCGACCTCAGGCTGCTGGCCAGCGGTGCGCTGCGTTCCACACTGGTGGCGTACCTGTTCATCGGGTTCATGATTGCCGGGTACGGGCTGCTCATGCCGCAGATGCTGCAGACCCCGGCCCAGGTCGGGATCACGTACGGCGTGGGGCTGACGGCGACAGCGCTCGCGTTGTGGACCTTTCCCAGCGGCTTGCTGACCATGGTCTGCGGGCCTCTCGGCGGCGCCGTTGCGCGCCGGAGAGGCGCCCGGCTGACACTCATCGGTGCCGTCTGCGCGATGATCACGGGCCTCGTAGCCGCTGCTGCGCTGCCCGAACAACGTTGGCAGATAATGGTGATCTCCGCGGTCTTCGGCATCGGAATGGGGCTTTACTACGCGTCCGGACCGAACCTGGTGATGGATGCCGTGCCTGCCGAGCAGAGTGCCGTCGGCGCGGCCATGCTCGGGGTGGTCGCCCAGCTCGGCAATGCGATCGCGGTGACAGTCCTCAGCGTCGTCATGGCACAGAACATCGCGCGCCAAAACCCCACCACCGGACGAATCACCTACTCGGACACGGCGTTCCAGCATTCCTTCATCCTCGCAGCGGTGGTCGGTCTCGCGGGCCTCGCAGTCGCGATAAAGATGCGACACGGCCGGGCCCCCGCCACAGGGGGTGCCGTAACGCACTGAGCATCGTCGAGCGAGAGCCCTACCGACAATTCGAGCCGCTCCTCGGACCGCATCGATATGGCTATCCTCGAATTCGAGAACGGCAATCTCACCACGACTATGAGGACAGACAAGGTGACTTCCGCAGACCAAGAGGCTGTGAACCCCATCGCCACTGCCGCCGTCGATCGGCTGTTCGATCGGCAGCGCGACGAATACCTCACGGAAGCGCAACGCCTCATTCGCGCTTGCAGCAGCCTCATCGCCGAAACCGGTCAAGTGGATCCCCCTGTCACTGCGATTCTCGAGCGCGCGGGTCTGGCAACTCGCGCGTTCTACCGGCTCTTCAACTCGAAGGAAGAGCTGATCATCGCCGTGCTGCAAGATGGCACCACCACGAAAACCAGCTACGTCGTCGAACGAATGTCATCGGCGAGCACACCGCTCGAGCGTGTCGATGCATGGGTTCGAGCCGTCGTCGTCCCCTATACCCAGGATGTGCTGCAGGGGTATCGAGCAATCCTGCTCCACACGTACCGGTGGGAGACGATGTTCCCCACCGAACTCGCAGCGATGCGCGAGCAGCTCCTGCAGCCACTGGTCTCCGCAATCACCGACCTCCGCGGCGAGGACAACCCGAAGAACGCTCAGACCGCGGCCGAGATCATTTTCGACGCATTCTTCGGCGTCGCCTGCCGCGCAGAAGCACAAAAGCGGCTGGTCGATCCGGACGAGGTCACTGCCCTCACCCGGATGGCCGCACTCATCGCCACATCATTCAGCGCTACGGAGTGAACTACTAGTCACCTCGGGGTGGCAGTCGTCAGTTCGACCTGACGACAGAACGATCGCAACACAATTCGCTTGGCCGCCCTTGTGGCCAAGCCTCTTCGGCGAACGCTTGTGCATTGTCGAAGCCCAGAACTCCACCCACCCTCGAGAAGGAACCCATGAACTCGAACGACTCCCCCTCGCGCCGTGGCGCCCGCATCGCAGGCCTCGGCGCAGCTGCCGCCGTCACGATCGGCCTGATGTCGACGGGCGCCGCGAGTGCTGACACCTTCGTGCCGTTGCCGGACGGATCCAAGGCCACCCCCGGGGTCGTGGTTGCGCGGACCGGCGAGAGCGCCCTGATCTCGCCCTCGCTGGCCGCCAACGGCGCAGGCCGCACCGCGTGGGTGTCGGGCACCGTCACCGCGGACGTCTCGTCGATCACGAAGGAGGGCGAGGCGGGTCCGTTCAACGGACAGACCAACGTCCCCGGCACGAACAACTCGTCCACGCACGGGGTTTCGCGGATCAGCACCGGCTACATCGTGGGTTGCCAGGTCGACATCACCGGCCTCGGCGGCTCGATCGGCGGCGGCATCGATCTGAACGGCCCGTCGATGAACGCCTCGCTGACCGTCCCGGTCGCGGCCGGACAGGTCAAGTTCGTGAACGTCGCGGGCAAGGACATCAAGAAGAACGGCAAGTACTCGGTCCAGTACCAGGACACCCAGCTCGAGATCCAGAACTGCGGCGGCTACGCCCAGGCGCGGTCCTACACCGTCGTCGAGATCGTCGGCGACAACTA